>JBHAQQ010000095.1:0-44505 GCA_041830435.1 Corynebacterium sp. | reverse complement strand
GTGAACGGCTCCGGCAAAACAACACTCTTGCGAACCCTCGCCGGCGACTACCCGCTGTCGGCTGGGCGCCGTGTTGAAGGGCGTACGGTATCCATTGGTTGGCTGCGCCAAGAACTCGACGACCTGGATCCTACGATGCGCCTGCTGGAGGCGGTGCAGGATGTTGCCAGCTATGTGCAATTTGGCGATAAGGAACTTTCTGCTTCACAGCTGGCTGAACGGCTGGGGTTCTCGGCGAAACGTCAACGAACCCCGGTTGGCGACCTCTCGGGTGGAGAACGACGCCGCCTCCAACTCACCCGCGTGCTCATGGCAGAGCCCAATGTACTATTGCTGGACGAGCCGACGAATGACCTCGATATCGATACCCTGCAGGAACTCGAAAGCTTGCTGGACTCCTGGGCCGGAACGATGGTGGTGATTTCCCACGACCGTTACCTCATTGAGCGCATGTGTGATTCCACGTGGGCGCTGTTCGGCGATGGTAAACTCACCAACCTTCCTGGCGGTATTGAGCAGTATTTGGAACAACGTTCGAAGCTGTTGGCGGCGGCGGGCCGAAATGACAATGTGCTGGCGATGCCTGCTACTACCACCAGTGCAAGTACCCCAGGGACCGCAGGTGGTGGGACAGCTACCAGCGGGAACACGCAGCCTGCGGCCTCGAAGCTCAGTAACCAGCAGCAGCGAGAAATACAAAAGCAACTCAATGCGCTGGAACGAAAAATGGATAAGGTGGCTCAACGGATAACCGACATCCACGATGCGATGCATGCTGCGGCGGAGGCGGCGTCGAATGGAGAGCTCGACACGGAGCTGCTGGCGAAACTCGATACCGATTTGCAGCTTGCGCAACAGGAACATGAGGAACTGGAAATGGCGTGGCTGGAACTTGGCGAGCAATTAGAGTCCTAACAAACCCAAGGCACGATTGGCGGGGACATGCTTGAGACGCATTCCTAGGGCAGGCGAGGGGCAATTCAGCTAGGCTGTGAGCCATGACCGTCAGCGTTTTTGACCTGTTCAGCATTGGGGTTGGTCCTTCGTCGTCACACACCGTGGGGCCGATGAAAGCCGGATTGGCATTTGCCGAAGAACTGCTCCGCATTGCGCGCGGCGACGTTGCGCCGGAAGCGACATCCCTGCTTCCCGTGGCAGCGGATGCGGTGGCAGAGGTTGTCACCCCGGACGTTCCCTTGGCTGAAGGACCGCAGATTCGCGTGATTCTCTACGGCTCATTGGCTGCGACCGGTGCTGGGCACGGGACGTTAGGGGCCTGCCTGCTGGGGTTAGATGGTAATGATCCCGCCACCATCGACCCGGACTATATGCAGGTGCGGTTGCAGCAGATCAAACAGACTCGCACAATCAGGCTGGCTGGGGCGGACGATTGCCAGATCCAGTGTGGTTTTGAAGATATTATTTTGCGTCCGGGGGTACGGCGGACGATCCATACCAATGCGGTGACTTTTGTGGGTATTGGGTTTCCGGAAGGCAATTGGAAGCAGACGTACTATTCCATTGGTGGTGGCTTCATTCGGGTGGAGGATGAGGCACCGGCGATGACGGTGTTGGATGGTCCGTTTTCCTACGCTTCAGCGGCGGAGTTGCTGCAGCTTTCGCAGCGCCATGGGTTGTCCACAGCGGAGGTGCAGTTTCGCTGTGAGGAGCAGGTTCGCTCAGCGGGGGAGATTCGAGATTATCTTGATGCCATTGCGCAGGCGATGGAGGATTGCTTCAAACGGGGAGTGACGTTTGATGGTGTGCTTCCTGGGTCGTTGTTGGTTCGACGCCGTGCCAAGCGGTGGTATGACCAGTTGATGGATGAAGATCCGCAGTGTACCGCAGCGTTTTCTGAAGACTGGGTGAATTTGGTGGCGTTGAGTGTGAATGAGGAAAATGCTGCCGGTGGTCGGGTGGTGACGGCGCCGACGAATGGGGCGGCGGGCATCATTCCGGCGGTGATGTTCTACGCGCGGAACTTTACCCAGGCAGGCAACGAGGATCCACGGGAAGTGAATCGTCGTTTTCTGCTTGCAGCTGGGGCAGTTGGTTCTTTGTATAAGGAGCGGGCGTCGATTTCCGGTGCAGAGGTGGGATGCCAGGGCGAGGTTGGGTCAGCGGCTTCGATGGCTGCAGCTGGACTTGCGGAAATTCTCGGCGGCACACCGGCACAAGTGCATAATGCGGCGGAAATAGCGATGGAGCATTCATTGGGATTAACGTGTGATCCCATTGGTGGATTGGTGCAAATTCCATGTATCGAACGCAATGCGATTAGTGCAGGTAAAGCAATCAATGCGGCAAAAATGGCACTGCGAGGGGATGGCACGCACTATGTTTCTTTGGATGAGGTCATAGAGACGATGCGTCAGACCGGTGCGGACATGAACCACAAGTACAAGGAAACCGCTGGCGGTGGTTTGGCAACGAACGTGGCCGTCAATATCCCTGAATGCTGAGTGCGTTGCCGGTGTTTCGTGGTGATAGGGGTAGCAGACTAGAATTTCAACCATGAGCAAAAACAAACCACCGAAACTGGATAAGGCAGCTTACGAAGCGGAACTCGTTCGACTGCAGGCAGAACTCGTCGAGATGCAGCAATGGGTTGTCAAGACCGGTGCGCGCGTGGTGATCATCATGGAGGGCCGCGACGCTGCAGGCAAGGGGTCGGCTATCAAGCGCATCACGCAGTACTTGAATCCGCGCACGTGCCGAGTTGAGGCATTGCCAGCACCGAACTCCCGCGAACAGGGGCAGTGGTACTTCCAGCGCTACATTGAAAAACTCCCAACTGCCGGCGAGATCGTGATCTTTGACCGTTCTTGGTATAACCGTGCTGGTGTGGAACGGGTCATGGGCTTCTGTACCACCCAGGAATACCGTCGTTTCCTGCACCAAGCGCCAATTTTCGAGCGTCTCTTGGTGGAAGATGGCATCATTTTGCGGAAGTACTGGTTTTCAGTTTCTGATGAGGAGCAGATCAAGCGCTTCAAGTCTCGTCAGTCTGACCCGCTTCGCCAATGGAAATTGTCTCCAATGGATTTGCAGTCGATCACTCGGTGGGAGGACTACTCCCGGGCGAAGGATGAGATGTTTGTGCACACCGACATCCCTTCTGCGCCGTGGTACACGGTGGAATCTGAAGACAAGAAGCGTTCCCGTATTAATGTCATCAACCACTTGTTGAACACGATTCCTTGGGAGTATGTGGAAAAGAATGTTCCGGAGATTCCAGAGCGTCCACAGAACAAGGACAAGGGTTATGAACGCCCTGCGCGTTCTTCGCAACGCTATGTTCCAGATGCGGCGAAGGCCTTGGAACGTAAGGACGACAAGGATGATAAGGACGCGGGCTCGAAGCGCAAGTCTTCCGGTAAGTCCGTGGGCAAGGCTGGAAAGGCTGGAAAGTCTGCGAAGGATGCAAAGTCTGCAAAAGCAAAGAGCAAGAAGAAGCAGTAGCACCCAGAAACTGGCTGGTTTCCGGTACTGCTTCCTGTGAAGATGGAAGTTACTGACATGTATGGCGCGGAGCCGTGCGGTCGTTTGTAAATCTTCTACTGAACACAAATACGCCCACGACATGCAATGTTGCAATGTCGTGGGCGCTTGATTGTAAGTGTTCAGAAAAATTTGCTGCAAAAGTATGCAAGCGGAATCGATACATGAAAGTATGGATACATGAGAAGCAATGATGATGTCAGGGTACTTGTTGAAGGTGCATGTGGAATTATCGAGCTTGACCGACCAAAGGCCTTAAACAGCCTGAACCTGGGGATGATCAAAACCTTACAACGGGCATTGGATACCTTTGCCGGTGATGATTCCATTCTCCTGGTCATCATTGCTTCAACCGAAGACCGGGCATTTTGTGCCGGTGGTGATGTCCGCAGTGTCCGAGAAACGGATCTTGCGGGTGATTTTTCAGCAGGGGATGAGTTCTTCGCCGAAGAGTATGCCCTGAATCTCGATATGGCACGGTACAACAAACCCATCATTGCAATGCTTGAGGGTGTTGTTATGGGTGGTGGATTCGGCATCTCTGCACACGGTTCTCACCGCATCGTCACGGAACGTACCCTGGGCGCAATGCCAGAAATGGCCATCGGGTTTGTTCCTGATGTGGGCATGTCGCACGTCCTGACGCACCTGTCTGTGGGGCCAGAGCTGGGAACCTTCATCGGCATGACCGGCTGGCGTTTGCATGCCGCGGATATGCTGTACACCGGATTGGCAACCCACGCAGTTCCGGATTACCAAACGCTCCGACTGGAATTGGTGCGCACCCCATTGTGGGAGGCACTGCCTGCGGTGGCACACCCCGCAGAAGAATATGCGCAACGATTCGGCGAGTCAGTGTTGCAACGGGAACGCGACCGCATCATTGCGGCATGTTCACACCCTACGTGGGTGGAAGTGGAGCAAGAAATGCGCAGTTGGGTAGAACAGGATCCAACGGATGAGTTTGCGCTTGCTGTGAAGGAACAATTGGATACTGCCAACCCAGAATCCCTGGTGGCGGGCTTTGCGTTGTTCCGTCGTGCGCAGCATGTCGACCTTGCCACAGCATTGCGGATGGAAAAAGCGGTGGGTGACGCGCTCCGCCGTCGGCCAAATTTCGCAGAGGGAGTGCGAGCAGTGCTGGTCGACAAGGACCGCAAGCCAGCATTCCAACCGGCCACTGCCACCGAAGTGGACGCCCAATACTGGGAAGACCTCCTGGACGACGTGCAGGGGAGCTGACGTTAGTCAGCAACTAGCGCGAACAATTCGAACTCTGGGTGTTCCTTCTCAATAAACGCCAATTTCCACTTATCGCCAAATAGCGCAATCAATTCACCATCAGTACGGGTGAAAATCTCCACCCCACGTTGCTTCGCCAATTCCGGTGCCGTCTCCGGGGTGGTACGCCGCGCAATGGAGTACGGAATTGGATCAGCCACCGTTTCTACATTGTATTCCAGCTCCATGCGCGCCATCATGACCTCAAACTGCATTGGGCCCACTGCCGCCATGACGGGCGCTGCATCGCCACGAGCGTCATTGCGAAGAATCTGCACCACACCTTCCGCGGCAAGTTGATCCAAGGCCTTACGGAACTGCTTGTACTTGCCCAAGGATTTGGCGCGCAGCGTGCGGAAATGCTCAGGGGCGAACTGCGGCATTGGCGGGAACTGAATCTTCTTGCCGGCAAAAATAGTGTCACCAGGGGCCAGGGAACCAGCATTAACCAAGCCCACAATGTCGCCAGGATATGCCGCCTCTACCGTGGAACGCGTCCGGCCGAATACCGTCAACGCGTACTTCGTGGAGAAACTCCGACCAGATTGGGCATGGGTAACCTGCATGCCGCGTTCAAATACTCCGGAAACCACCCGCATGAATGCCAATGAGTCGCGGTGGTTTTTGTCCATGCCGGCTTGCACCTTGAACACCACACCGGCGAAGTCATCGGCTGGTTCTCGACGGTCATCCACCGCACCGCTATTGCCCCCAGCGGCGGCTTCCAATACCGCCGGGTCGGCGTCGCGTCCCGCCGGGGCAGGAGCAAGTTCGCACAGGGTATCCAGAATTTGATGCACACCGAAGTTCAACATTGCAGAAGCGAAGATCAACGGTGAGGTGGTGCAATCGAGGAACAATTCCTGATCATGCAGTGCGCCATCAGCAGCCAGGAGTTCCACCTCTTCAGCTGCATTTGTCCAGGCGTCGGCTTCCTTTGCTGCCGCTGCCGCAGGATCATAGTGCTCCTCTGGGGCAATCGTGGACCCGCCGGCGGTGCGGAGGAAGTGGATATACTCCTCGGCTTCACCGTCTGCATTGATTCGGGCAAGCCCACGGAAATCCCCAGCTTCGCCCACTGGCCAGAACAGGGGAGTGGGTTGGAGCTGGATTTCATTTACGATCTCATCGACCAACTCAAGCGGGGTCCTACCTGGACGGTCCCACTTGTTGATGACGGTGATGATTGGCAAGCCACGCGCTTTACATACGCGAAAGAGCTTCAGGGTTTGCGGCTCCAGGCCTTTCGCGGCGTCGATCAACATCACCGCAGCATCGACTGCTGAAAGCACACGGTAGGTATCTTCCGAGAAGTCTGAGTGGCCAGGGGTGTCGACGAGGTTTATCATGTACGGTTCGCCGTCGTGACCAGCCGGGGCATATTCAAATTGCAGCGCCGAGGACGCAATGGAAATGCCGCGGTCTTTCTCCATTTCCATCCAGTCAGAAACGGTGGCCTTGCGCCCCGCTTTGCCGTGGACCGCGCCGGCTTCCTTGATCATGTGCGCGTGGAGCGCGAGAGCCTCGGTGAGCGTGGACTTACCGGCGTCCGGGTGGGCGATAACGGCAAAGGTACGACGACGCGAAGCTTCGGCAACAATACTCATAGATACACAGCCTACCCAACCTGGGCGAGGCAACCTAGCTCGCGCGATCCCGGGTGTGGATGTCGTTGCGAGCTTTGTCGATGCCTTCGGTGATCACTAGGCGTACAGCGTCGGCACCATGCGTGACGGCGCGTTCAACGTGTTCGCGTTCTGCCTCGGTGAAGCTGCTGAGGACATAGTCGATAACGCTCGTGCCCTGTGGCGGGCGGCCGATCCCGAGGCGGACGCGGAGGTATTGCTGCGTGGTGAGTTCTGCGCTGATGGAGCGCAGCCCGTTGTGTCCTCCTTCGCCACCGCGATGTTTGATGCGCACGAGCCCGGCGGCGATGTCCATTTCGTCGTGGACAACAATGATCCGCTCTGCGGGGATGTTCCATTGCTGTGCCAGCGGGCCAACAGCTAGGCCTGATTCGTTCATGTAGGTGGTGGAGCGAACGAGCGCAACGGGCTGATCTGCGATGCGGACGTGGGCTATGTGTGCCGGGGTTCGGCCAGCGGGTTTGAGGCTGGTGCCGTGTTCTTCCAAGAGGGCATCGATGACCCAGTAGCCAATATTGTGCCTGGTTGTGGCGTATTTTGTACCGGGGTTTCCCAGGCCGATGATTAGCCAGGTTGGGGCTTCGACGGTGGTGTTTTCGGTTGCCGTGGCACCGGCTGCTGGTGACTTGCCGAGGAGGCTGCTGAGGCGGGCGCGAACGTTGTTGAGGAATCCCATGGGTGTGCTTGTGTTTCGTTGACCTTGTGTGTGGGTTTATGGAGTTTCGGAGATGATGCGTTCGATGGCATCGGCGGCGTCGGCGCACATGATTGCAACATCGGCTTCTTCGCTGTTGGGGAAGCGTTTGAGGACATAGGCAGCTGGATCCATCCGTCCTGGAGGGCGGCCAATTCCGCACCGTATGCGCCAATATTCTTTGGTGCCGAGAGCTTTGCTGATGTCTTTGAGCCCATTGTGGCCTTTGTCGCCTCCGCCGAGTCGGGCGTTGACTGCCCAGGGGTTGAGTTCGAGTTCGTCGTGGATCACGATGACGCGCTCGGGTGGGATATTGAAGAAGGATGTGAGCGCTGCTACGGGTCCGCCGGAGAGGTTCATGTAGGTGCGTGGTTGCGCGAGGATCATGTGGATATTCGACGCCTCTGCGCGGGTGGTGAAGCGTACTTCTGCGATGTCGGCGTTTGAGCGTTTGTGCGTGGAGAGGGTGGCGGTGGGGATTTGGCGGTTGGCGAGTTCGGCTAGTGCCATGCGGCCGATGTTGTGGCGGGTGTTGTGGTATTGCGGCCCGGGGTTGCCGAGTCCCACGACCAGCCATGATTGGGTTTCGCTCATAGTGATGAGTTTATGTTGCGGTGGGGAGTTTTCCTAACCTTGGTTGTGCAAAAGCGGGGAGGACGTGGTGGTCCTCCCCGCTTTTAGGGTTGTGCGCCGTATTTGGTTGGCTTGGCGCTAGCCAGTGCTGTGAGTGTTACTCAGCGGATTCTTCTGCGGATTCCTCAGCGTTGACGTCGCCAACTGCGTCTGCTGCGCCTTCTTCGCCTGGTTCAGGAAGTTCTTCCTCAACTGGCTCGATGATGTTGACGATGAGGGTATCTGGCTCGGATACGAGTTCTGCACCTGCTGGGAGCACCAGGTCAGCTGCGGTTACGTGCTGGTGGATTTCCTTGCCTTCGATGTTTACTTCGATTTCTTCAGGAATGTGCAGTACCTCGACGGAGATTGCTACGGTGTCTGCATCCTGCATTGCCAGTGCGCCTGGTGCTGGGGTGCCGGTGACGACAACTGGTACCTCAACCTCAACCTTTTCGCCGCGCTTGACGTTCATGAGGTCAGCGTGGTCAGCTTCGAGGGTGAGTACGTTTTGATCAACGGACTTGATCATGACGAGGTGCTCAGCACCTTCCAGAACCAACTCAACAACGGCGTTTACGCCTTCGTTACGCAGAACTGCGTGGAACTCGAGGTTGTCAACGTGTACGTGTACTGGCTCTTCGTGGTTGCCGTAGATAACTGCTGGGATGCGGCCGGCGCGGCGCAGGCGACGGGATGCACCCTTGCCGAACTCGTTGCGGGCCTCTGCGGAAAGGCGGGTCAATTCTGCCATGGGGATCTCCTTGGATCAGTGTGTTAGGGTCGTGGTCTTCGAGCGAGTGGGGTGCGGGCATAAAAAATGCCGCGGTACTCGCGGCGAAAATACTGTTCAAGAATCATCCCAATGGAATTGGCAACGCCAAGTTGAGAATTGGTTTGAACGGTTCGCGCCGATAACGGCTAATCCTATTTGTCACAACCGTTGGCGGTTGAAGTCAACAAAAAGAATCGGCCCTCGCCGAGACTGTTGCTCATTCTAGCGTATGAGCAGTTGTCTGGGCAAGGGCCGACGCGTGGGACGGGAGGGTGAATCCCGTAGATGAATCCCGTTGGTGGGCAATCTTGGCGAATGCTTACTCGAACAGGGTGGTTACGGAACCATTTTCGAAAATTTCACGGATGGTCTTAGCCAGCAGTGGAGCGATGGACAGGACGGTCAGGTTGTCCCAGCCTTCGGTGTTCTGCGGAAGGGTATCCGTGGTGATGATTTCACGAGCACCGCAGGAGGAGAGGCGTTCGCGGGCTGGGTCAGAGAACACACCGTGGGTGGTAACGATGATGACATCGCCGGCACCAGCGTCGCGCAAAACACCTACTGCGCCGGCAATGGTGCCGCCGGTGTCGATCATGTCGTCGAGCAATACGCAGGTTCGGCCAGCTACATCACCAACCACACGGTTGGCGGTCACCTTGTTGGCGACGTCGATGTCGCGGGTCTTGTGGATGAAGGCCAATGGTGCGTCACCGAGGACATTTGCCCACTTTTCGGCCACCTTTACACGACCGGCATCTGGGGAGACAACGCAGATATTGTCCAGGTTGTAGTTCTTGCGAACATAGTCGGTGAGGATTGGCATGGCGTGCATGTGATCCACTGGACCGTCGAAGAAGCCCTGAATTTGGTCAGTGTGCAGGTCTACCGAAACGATACGGTCTGCGCCTGCAGCTTTGAGCAAGTCGGCAACCAGGCGAGCGGAAATAGGCTCGCGTCCGCGGTGCTTCTTATCCTGGCGTGCGTAAGGGTAGAACGGCAGGATTGCAGTGATGCGCTTGGCGGAACCACGCTTCAGGGCATCAATCATGATGAACTGTTCCATCAGCCAGTTGTTCAGTGGCTGTGGGTGGGACTGCAAAACAAATGCGTCGGAACCGCGTACGGATTCTTCGAAGCGTACGAAAATCTCGCCGTTGGCGAAATCGCGGGCGGTAGTTGGGGTTACTTCGATGCCGAGTTCGCGTGCTACGGCTTCACCGAGTTCTGGGTGTGCTCGGCCGCTGAACAGCATCAGGTTCTTCTGGTTGTCAATCCAGTGAGTTGTGGACACTACTTTTGCCTTCCAAGGAACCAGGTGGGCAACCGTTTCGATTGCCTTCCATGGTTGAGTCAATGAGAGTTGTCGGTTTTCACATTAGTGGGCAGCGCGCTTATTGAACAAGGAATTGCCCAAGTTCGGATACGCGACTCACCCCCGCGCGTGGGTTTCGGTGGTTGGTGATGCTGGCTCGCCGCCGTTTTGCATGCGTTCACGGGCTGCTTTGGCTGCTTCTGCTGCGGCGGTACCTGGGCGATTCTTCTCGACCCAGCCCTCGATATTGCGCTGTGTGCCACCGGAAACAACCAGCGCACCTGGAGGTACGTCTTCCTTGATGACGGTTCCAGCGCCGGAGTACACTCCGTCGCCGATGGTTACTGGTGCAATGAACATGGTGTCGGAGCCGGTGCGGACGTTGGATCCTACGGTGGTGTGGTGCTTGTTCACGCCGTCGTAGTTCACGAACACGCTGGAGACGCCGATGTTGGTGTTTTCGCCGATGGTCGCATCTCCCACGTAGGTGAGGTGTGGGACCTTGGTGCCACGTCCGAGGGCGGCGTTTTTGGTTTCCACAAAGGTGCCGAGTTTTGCTCCATCGCCAAGCACGGTACCTGGGCGCATGTAAGCGAATGGTCCAACGTTGACGTTGGCGCCGATAACGGCTTCTTGGCCGTGGGCGCGGATGACGGTGGCTCCGGTTCCCACGGTGGTGTCGGTGAGGGTAGTATCGGGGCCGATGGTGGCACCGTCGGCGATGTGGGTACGGCCGTGCAGTTGGGTGCCAGGGAGAATGGTGACATCTTGGCCGATCGTCACGGTCACATCGATCCAGGTATTTGCAGGGTCGACAATGGTAGCGCCGCCACGCATTGCGGCTTCGACGATACGACGGTTGAGTTCAGCTCCTGCTGCGGCCAGTTGGACGCGGTCGTTCACCCCGGCAAGTTCGTCGGCATTGGTTGCCATGTGGGCGCGCACAGGATGGCCGGCGGCGCGGGCGATGCCAAGGACGTCGGTGAGGTACAGCTCGCCTTGTGCGTTGTCCGACTTCAATTGGCCGAGTGCCGTGCGGAGAATATCTGCGTCGAATGCGAATACACCGGAGTTGACTTCAGTGATTGCCCGTTGTTCTGCGGTGGCGTCTTTTTCTTCGACGATGGCGGTTACGTCGCCGTCGGCGGAGCGGATGATGCGGCCGTATCCAGTTGGGTCGTCTTGTTGTACCGACAGGACAGTTACCGCTGTTGGTGCCGCGGTGTGGGCGCGGTGGAGGTCGGTGAGGGTGCTGGATTGCAGGAGTGGAACGTCGGCATTGGTGACGATCACGGTGCCGCTAAAGTCCTCAAGTGCGCTCATACCGATCTGCACCGCATGGCCGGTGCCGAGCTGTTCTTCTTGCACCGGGGCTGGGATGTTGAGTCCCAATTCTTCAGCGACTGTTTGCACTGCTGGTCCTACCTGGTCGCGCCCGTGTCCGATGACAGTCACAATGTTGGTTGGTTCCATGCCAGCTGCGGCGTGCAGCGAATGGGAGAGGAGGGATCGTCCGCCGATGGAGTGCAGCGTTTTCTGGAGCGTGGATTTCATGCGGGTGCCAGCGCCTGCTGCCAGCACAATCACTGCAACTGGGGTGTTCGTCAAGGGAATTCCTTTGGTGTTTGATTCGGTGATTGTGGCGAGTAAGGAGTTGATGGTTCGCATTGGCGGTTCGCTAATGAGTCTCTTCGACGCCGTACTCTCAACGTTTCTTCAGTTTAGCGCAAACCTGGTGCCGTAAGGCTTCGGGCATCAGCGGTGGCAACAGCTAAGCTGGAGTTCATGGATAGCACCTTGGTGAAACAGAAATTGGGAAGCACCTTGGTGCTGGACGGTGGCTTTGGTACCCACCTCGAGCAGCGAGGCAATGACATTACTGGCCAGTTGTGGTCGGCGGCGATTCTCCGGGACCATCCCGCTGAAGTTGCTGCGGCGCATCGGGATTTCTTTGCAGCGGGTGCCGATGTAGCGATTACATGTTCCTACCAAGTGACCTTTGAGGCGTTGGGAGAAGAGGCGGAGGCCTTACTACGTCGGAGTGTCGATCTGGCCCGCGAAGCGGCGGAGGGTGACTGCTTGGTGGTGGCGTCGATCGGTCCTTACGGGGCGGGCCCGGGACAGGGAACAGATTACGACGGGGAATACGGGATCGGCCGCGATGAGCTGGAGGCATGGCATGCGAAAAGAATTTCCGTGCTGTCTGATACCTCAGCTGATTTCCTGTTGGCGGAAACCATTCCAAATATTGAGGAAGTCGCGGCGCTGTTGAAACTCCTTGACCGCAGTGGAAAACCCTATGCGCTGAGCATCACCGGGGTTCTCGCCGCAGACCCAGCAGCAGTGGAGGAGGTCATTGCATTGGTGCAACAAGCCCAACACATCTGTGCGGTCGGTGTGAACTGTTGCAGTGCAGAGGTGGCACTGCGGGTTGTTGAGCAGTTTCGCGAAGGCCTAGATCTGCCGATCATTGCGTACCCAAACAGTGGGGAAACCTGGGATCATGAAGCGCGTACCTGGGTCCGAGAAACAGCAAACTCCCTTGGCTTGGTAGAGGCAGTGCCACTACTGCAAGCCGCGGGAGTGAATATTATCGGGGGCTGTTGTAGGACTACTCCTGAGCAGATCCGTGAGGCGCGAACGCTGCTGGTGAAGTGATGCCTTGAGGATTGCGGCGGGTGTTCCACCAGTGCACCAAATAGCACAGGCCCACAAAAGGAATGCCGAAGTACAGGGCCGCGACTTGAGAAGGGTCAAACGCCACGGCGATAAGAGAAATGACGCATGCCGCGAGGGCCAGCAGTGGGAGAACCGGGTAGAGCGGAGTGCGGAACACCAAGTCCTCCAATTTGCCTCCGGCGGCGAGGAATTGGCGTCGGTTGCGCATCTGGGCCACCACGATGACGATCCACACAGCTACCACCGCGAAGCCGGCGATGGAGACCAGCGCGAGATACACAGCGCCAGGGGAAATCACGGAAGACAGCAGCGCGGCGAGGCCGCCCAGGATAGAAATGCCGATCGCGAACAGGGGCACGCCTCGCTTCGAGGTGCTGCCGAAGATGGCAGGCAGCTGACCCACCGTTGCCATGGAGTACAGCAAACGGGAACATGCATATAGGCCCGAGTTGCCTGCAGAGAGCAAGGCCACGATGACGATGGCAGCCATGATATCGGCAGCATAAGGGATACCGACCTGATCAAAGACGATCACGAAAGGGCTATTCTCCACCGATTCGCTACCGGAAATGTCTTGCAAGGTTTCCCAAGGGATGAGGGCGGCGATCACGGTGATCGCACCAACGAAGAAGATCACCAGCCGGATGAGGGTGGTGCGCAGTGCCGCCGGGATTGCGCGTTGCGGGTCTTTCACCTCACCAGCTGCGATGGCGATCAGTTCAGTACCAGAAAAGGCATAAAATACTGCCAGAATGGTGACGAGTACTCCGGCTCCACCGGTGGGGAAGAGTCCATCAGGAGTTTGAAAATTATTGAATAGTGGCGCTGGGGCGTCGGTGTTGAATCCGAACATCGCGGCGGCGCCCACGATGATGAGGGCCACGACGGCGAGCACCTTGATCAAGGAGAACCAGAATTCTGTTTCGCCGAAGCCGCGAACAGTGAGTGCATTGATAGTGAACAGGACGGTGGCGAGGATCAGTGCCCACAGCCACACGGGAATGTCTGGGAACCAGCGTTGGAGCAGGAGTCCGGAGGCGGTGAGTTCACTGCCGAGGGCGGCGACCCAGCACAGCCAGTAGAGCCAGGCCGTGGCAAAACCAGCGGCGGGGCTGATGGCGCTTTGTAGGCGTAGATATGGAATCCGCCAGCGTGTGGGTATTGCACCGCGAGTTCTCCCATGCAAGCCATGACCATCCAGGCCACCGCTGCGCCGATGAGGTACGCGAGTACCGCGCCGAGTGGGCCAGCTTGGGTGATGGTGTAGCCGGAGCTGATGAACAAGCCGGAGCCAATGACACCGCCGAGTGCGATCATGACCAGGTGGCGCACTTCGAGTGCACGGCGTACGCCTCCATTGGCAACGATGGGCGGCTGTTGGGTTGTGTGAGGGGAATGTGACTGAGTCATAACCCACCACGGTAGACAGTGCTGTCTATTTTGGGAAATTGGGGGTGATTGCTGGTTTCCCTAAAATTCGCCACCAACAGCCAAAACGCAGGTCGCAAGAGGGTATAAAAAAGCTCTCCCACCAGGAGTTGAACCCAGCCTAAACACTCCAAATGGCCAGCATTAACACTCCAAACCACACCAATCCCACGACATCCGACAATGCCGATTTCAACGCCTCCCCAATCTGATCCAAATCAGCATCAAGCAACGCAACTACGTATTCAACGTAAAAGCTGCGTCCTTATGACCCAGCTAGTGCTTGGACTTGGCTTTGGCGCGGGGTGCGTTTTTCACGGGTGAGCCAGGGCGGGCTGCATGCCAGGCCTTAACCTCCTCGGCGTCCCATAGGGGTGTGCGCCCGTCGAGGTGTTGAGTCGCTTCGGGTGGCGAAAGCTTTCCGCCCGTTCGGCTATAGCTGCGCCACGTCGAAGCGGTGACGCCGCAATGAGCGGCGCATTGGGCAATCGTCCAAAGCTCACGGCCAGTCGTGGTGTCTGTAATACGGATCGTCATTGCTTTCGATTCTTTTCTGCAGTCGCTGTGGCGAGGTTGTATCCGGACAGTGCCGCTAGGGCTATGACGAGTGGCCAGAAGGGAGTTGCTGCGATGAATGCGTAACAGGCTGCGGCAATGATTCCACTTGCAGCACTTGCTTGCTTCCAGGTCATTGAGAGTCCTTTCGTGTAGTGTGAGGATATAGCCCCGTGGGGCTGGCTAATGGTGATAGCCAGCGCCCGGGGTTATTTGCGATGCTCCCCTCTGTATGGAGGGTTGGACTGGCGGTATTGCATGATCTGCAACTCCAGACTGATGGAGCTAATGATCAGCGCCGCTAAGTCCATAGCGCCACTTCCTCTATTTGGTTTTTGTTCCGGTTGGTGCACCTAAAGCATAGCGCGCTTACGCTGAATCTAGCCAACTGCATTAAGAAAATTCCTTGAAACTTTCTCAACCTCCTTTCTTGCTGCCGACTTTGAGCAAGCGAAGGGGTCTTTTGCTTACCTATGACAAGAACTGATTGCACCAATCCTGGCGTCGGCGGCGAATATTGTTGTGCCGCCGGAGATTGAGGTGGATTTGTGGCAATTAAGCAATGACCCCTGTGGGGCTCAAAAGCATGTGGGTTCCTGCTGGGGTCTCAACTGGTTTGTGGCAGGCAAAGGACATCTCTGAGACGAGGTCCTTGAACTTTCCACTTACTTGCGAGCGGGAACCTTGATGCGGTCTTCAATTCAGACATTTAATAGGTGGAGAGACGGGACAGGTTGCCAGAGCGTGATAAGTATCGTGAGATGGGGATTCGCTGGATCGGCATTCCAAAGTCCTGCGACAATTTCACACCAATCCCACGACATTTCCACGACACGCGGCGCTAAAACTCGCTAAAATTCGCCGAAATAGCACATGCGCTAACTTTTGAAAAACGCCCCACAACCAGCCAAAACGCAGGTCGCAAGAGGGTATAAAAAAGCTCTCCCACCAGGACTCGAACCTAGAATGACGGTACCAAAAACCGGAGTGTTGCCAATTACACCATGGGAGAACGTCATCCACTTACTTCCGTAAGCGAACGTACGGGCAACACTGTACCCCAAGCCTGTATGGAATAGCAATTTGCCCCATCTTCGTGTGAAACCCCATTGCGCTTATAGTGGAATGCATCATGAGCGCATCGAAATCCTCTCCCCGCAACGCACCCAACGCTTCATCAGCGAACACAGCAGTGAACTCAGCTTCGAATCCAACGCTGGGGAGTTTGGCTTCCCTGATTCCGGTTATTGCTGCGGATTCAGCGATGCGTGGTTTGCTCGCCAACGTAGGTCAACGCCAATTGCGTTTGCAGGCTCTCGACGCCGTGTGGCCGTTTGCGGCGGCAGTATTAGCGCAAGAAACTCGCCTGATGGTGGTTACCCCCAGTGCGCGCCAGGCAGAGGATCTGCTCGCCCAACTACGCTCACTCGTAGGTGACGCCGCTGACCTGCTGCCCGGCTGGGAAACCTTGCCACATGAGCGGCTATCGCCGGGTGTGGCCACCGTCGCCGCCCGCATGAAAACCCTTCGACGCCTCGCTGTTGACCCCGCATTGCGCATCGTCGTTGCCCCCGTGCGAGCACTGCTGCAGCCAGTACAACAGGACTTGCCGCAGGTGGAACCCATTCACATCGCACCTGGCGTGGAATGGGAGTTCACTGCACTCAAAGAACGCCTCGTCGAACTTGGATACACCCAGGTGGATGTG
Source organism: Corynebacterium sp. (assembly GCA_041830435.1). Lineage (GTDB taxonomy): Bacteria > Actinomycetota > Actinomycetes > Mycobacteriales > Mycobacteriaceae > Corynebacterium. Next base: position 28,314 of record JBHAQQ010000095.1, on the reverse strand, counting down.
GTGGCTAAACCAGGGCACTTTGCAACCCGCGGCGGATTGATTGACATTTTCCCAGCCACCGAGGAACTGCCAATTCGCGTGGATTTCTGGGGTGATGAAATCAGTGAAGTTCGCCCTTTCACCACTGGTGACCAGCGCACCATTGCGGAAGCCCCTGCCGACCTTGAAGTAGTGGTGTATCCCTGCCGTGAACTGCTGCTGACCGATGAAGTTACCGAGGCAGCAGCACGAGCAGCCAAAACGTACGCCGGACAACCCCAACTGGCAGAGTTCCTCGACAAGATCAGCCAACGCATGCAGGTCCAAGGGCTTGAAAGTGCCATCGGGCTCCTGCGCCCCGAAGCACTTGTACCGCTGCCGGAACTCTTGCCCCAGGACATGCACATTCTGCTGCTCGCGCCAGAGGCAGCGGCGCGCCGGGCAAAGGACCTGGAAGAAACTGGCCAGCAATTCATGGAAGCGAGCTGGGAAATCGCAGCGGCCGGTGGAGATGCGCCGATGGAAGGGGTGGCATTCCTGTCGCTGCGAGGTGTGGAGCTCGCACAGTTGCAGCGCGGAGGTGCATGGTGGACAGGGTCCGCACCAGGATGGGGACTGGATGGAAGCGGCGTCGATCTACAAGATCCAGGAGAGCTCAACCCAGAAGATGCCCAAACCTTCACGTTGGAATACCAACCTGCGCCTGCACCACACGGTGATCTCGAGGCAATCAGTGCACTCCTCAATGAATTCCGCCAGCGGGTTGAAGCTGGCCAGCAGGTGGTGTTCGCGGCGCCGAATATCACCGCTGCGGGACGTATGCTACGCCGCCTGAACGAAGCTGGAATTCCTTGCATGGCGGAAGGTTTCGCGGTGCGCGGGATTCGCCAAGCGCGGGACGGAGAGGCCTGCGTGCGGGTGTTTGTGGCGGTAGCGCACCAAGGGTTGATCATTCCCTTCAAGGGTGATGATTCGCGCCCTGAACTGCTGATTGTGACGGAAACGGATGTAACTGGAAATCGGGTCGACGCCGCCTCCACCGGCCGCCGTAAACCAGCAAAGAAGCGCAACCGGGTGGATCCATTGGCGTTGGAACCGGGCGATCTGGTGGTGCACGATACGCACGGCATTGGCAAGTTCGTGGAGATGACGGAGCGTCTCGTGGGTCGCCCGGGAGAGCAATCCCGGCGGGAATATTTGGTGCTGGAATATGCGCCGTCCAAGCGAGGCGGGCCGGGTGACCAGCTGTATGTGCCGATGGATCAACTCGATCTGTTGAGCCGCTATGTCGGTGGTGAGCGGCCCGCACTTTCCAAGATGGGTGGCAGCGATTGGAAAAACACCAAGCGCAAAGCCCGCGGCGCAGTGCGGGAAATCGCCGGTGAACTGGTGCAGCTGTACGCGGCGAGGCAGGCAGCCCCTGGATATGCGTTTGCTCCTGACACTCCGTGGCAGCGGGAAATGGAGGAGGCGTTTCCGTACACGGAGACGGAAGATCAATACCAGGCGATTGAGGCTGTGAAGGCCGATATGGAAAAGCCCGTTCCTATGGACCGCGTGATCGTTGGCGATGTGGGCTACGGCAAAACCGAGGTGGCGGTTCGTGCAGCGTTCAAGGCAGTGCAGTCCGGCAAGCAGGTGGCTGTGCTGGTGCCAACCACACTGTTGGCGCAGCAGCATGTTGCTACGTTCCGGGAACGCATGCAGGATTTTCCTACGACGATTCGGGAACTGTCGCGTTTTACATCGGCAAAGGAATCCCGGGAAATTCTGAGCGGATTGGCCGAAGGCACCGTCGACATTGTGATTGGTACGCACCGATTGCTGCAGACGGGAGTGACGTGGAAAAACTTGGGCCTCATCATTGTTGACGAAGAGCAGCGGTTTGGTGTGGAGCACAAGGAACACATCAAGAGCTTGCGAACGCACGTGGACGTACTCACGATGTCGGCTACTCCAATTCCCCGCACCTTGGAAATGTCGATGGCGGGGATTCGAGAAATGTCCACCATTCTCACTCCTCCGCAGGATCGTCACCCAGTGCTGACCTACGTTGGGGTGCAAGAAGATAAGCATGTCGCTGCTGCCATTCGCCGCGAACTTTTGCGCGATGGCCAGGTGTTTTATGTTCATAACCGGGTGCGCAGCATTGAGGATTGCGCCGCGAAGATTCGTCAGCTGGTGCCAGAAGCACGCGTGGTTGTGGCCCATGGGCAAATGAGTGAAGATCAATTGGAAACCACCGTGAAGGGGTTCTGGGAGCGAGAATTTGATGTTTTGGTTTCCACCACAATCGTGGAAACCGGTTTGGATATTGCAAATGCCAATACCTTGATTGTGGAAAATGCCCACCATATGGGATTGTCGCAATTGCATCAGCTCCGCGGTCGGGTGGGTCGATCGCGGGAACGAGGCTATGCGTATTTCCTGTATCCGCGGGGTGAAGTATTGACCGAGACGAGTTATGACCGGCTGACAACCATTGCGCAAAATAACGACCTGGGGGCCGGTATGGCGGTTGCAATGAAGGATTTGGAGATGCGCGGCGCGGGCAATGTGTTGGGCGCGGAGCAATCTGGCCACATCGCGGGCGTGGGATTTGACCTGTACGTTCGGCTGGTCGGCGAGGCTGTGGAGGCGTATCGCGCGCTGGCTGAGGGCAAGGTCGTGGACGGTACGGAGGAGGAGTCGAAGGAAATCCGTATCGATTTGCCGGTTGATGCGCATATTCCGGCTGATTACATTGCGGCGGAACGGCTCCGCTTGGAGGCGTACCGTAAGTTTGCGGAGATTACTGAGGCGGCAGGTATCACTGCGGTGTTGGAGGAGTTGCAGGACCGCTATGGTGAACCACCGGTCAGCATTGTGATGTTGGCGGTGCTGACACGCTTGCGTCTGTTGTGTCGTGATCTGAAGGTGCATGATGTGGTGTTGGCGGGGCAAAAGATCAGTTTGTCGCCGATTGTGTTGCCGGATTCGGGCCAGGTTCGTTTGAAACGCTTGTTCCCGGCTGCGCAGTATCGGGCCACCACAAAAGTGGTGCTGTTGCCAATTCCGAAGCAGGGTGCGGGCATGCGTGCCGTGCCGTTGGCTGGGGTGGAGTTGGTGCAATGGGTTGCGGATGCATTGACGAGTTTGGCCGGCCTGCCTTCACGTTCGATGACAGAGTAGACAGGTAAGGTAGCGGACATGACTGTTGTCCTGCTCGATCCTCGTTTCCCTGCAATGATCCCGGTAGAGGCGATCCGCATGTTGGAGGGCGATGTGTCCTTTACTGAGGAAGTGCCGATCCGGGTGCGTTGGGTCATTGCGGATTTGGGGGGACATACAGTGCTCGATTCGGAGGTGCTGGTGACCACCGATGTCTCGAATGAGTTGGTTGTGGAGCGCCTGGAGGATGGCGACACGCTGGTGAAAGCGCCGTCGTTGCTGGTGGAGCTGGAGGGTGATCGGGAGCTGTTGGCCGCCCCGGCTGCCGAGGGGGCGTTGAGTGAGCCCGCAGATGGCGCTGCGGCTGCGCCATTGGTCGCGGTGGAGGAAATTTCCCACTCTGGTGCTGCGGTTGTGGATGGTGAGATCCTGGCGACTGATGATCACACTGCGGTGGTGGCGGGGTTGCGTCGCACAACGCGGACTGAGGTGCCGGCGAGTGTGATGGATGAGCTTGAGGACGCTATTGCGGTGATGGCGCGGGCATTGCGGCAAGGGGAGTGGGAACGGCAGCAGAATCACTCGTCGTTGGTGCAGTTCTTGCAGGAAGAGACGCTTGAGCTGGCGCGTATTGCTGCGGTTGTGGATCGTTATGGCAAGGGTGGCAAGCCTGCTGCGATGAAACCAGCGTGGGTGGAGCAGGAGCTTTGTGAGGAATTGGGGGATGTGTTGTTGCAGGTGTTGTTCCATGCGCAGCTAGCGAATATGCGGGGTGCGTTTGATATTGGTCATGTCGCTGGGGCACTGGTGGTGAAGTTGCGGGAGCGGGCGCCGTATTTGTTTGAGGAGGTGGAACGCGAGGTCACTGTTGAGGAACAGGATCGCTTGTGGGAGGAAGCGAAGCGCCGTTCGCGGCAGGCTCGTTTGGCGAAGTTCGGGGAAACCTATGCGGCGTTTCTGGAGGAGCCTGTGGGCTCCTCAGTTGGGGCCGACGCCGCTGGCGAGGCGCCAGCGGGTGCCAATCTGGGGGCTGACCCGCAACCAGTATCGGGTATTGCGGCGGCGGAAGCCGTGATCCGCAAGGCTCGTGCGCTTGGGCTTGCTGATGGAGAAATTCCGACGGATATTCGCTATCCAATGGTGGGATTGGAGCTTGATGAACCAGGGCAGGCGGAACAGCGGTTGCTGGATGCGGTGCAAGCATTTGCATTGGTGTTGGCGGCGCGAGCTGCCGAGCAGCAGCGTTAAGTTCCGGCGCTGTCTGTAGAGATAGACCATAGAGCTAACGGATGCCTACGCGGAAAACAGCTAATGATTCGAAACGGCCAGCAGGGTGTGGGCGGTTGTTGCTGAGCCTCGGTGCGCTGTTCGGAGTAATGGTGTTGCTGGTGATGGCGGTCGGAACATGGATCGGCAATCTCGAACGCGAAACGCAAGCTTCGCGCATTCCCATCCCTGAGGACGTGCCCCCAGCGGCGGCATTACCGGCGCCAATCGTGGATTTGGCGTTGCCTGATCCTGCCCAACAATTGGCTGACTGGGCGGTTGTCGGCGAACAGGACATGGCGATCCCTGCCCGGGCGCTGATGGCGTATGGGCTGGGTGAAAATTATGCGCGGGTGCATTTCCCGTCCTGTGGGTTGGCGTGGAATACACTGGCTGGTATTGGGTTTGTGGAGACGGTTCATGGAACCTATAACGGCACCCGATTTGGTGGTTCGTTTATTGAAGCGGATGGTTTTACCAGCAGTCCTATTCGGGGACCACAGCTCGACGGCAATGGGTTTGCGGCAATTCGGGACTCCGATGGGGGCACGCTCGACGGCGATACCGAATGGGACCGTGCTGTGGGGGCGATGCAATTCATTCCGGAAGCGTGGCGTTTGTATGGCGTGGACATGAACAATGATGGCAGTGTGCTTCCCAGCCATATTGACGATGCGGTGGGTGCAGCGGTGCGCTTGTTGTGTGATAAGGATCGGGTGCTCACCACCCCGGAAGGGTGGACTGCAGCCATTCGGGGGTATAACTTCAGTAACGAGTACGTGCGAAATGTCCGCGACGCGGCTGCAAACTATGCCCTGGGGCAGCGCGCGGGAGCATAAAGCTGTAATAATGGGGGAGTCCAAGCGTGATAGGCGCATGCCCTCACACCAACACGACGACAACTCGATGCCCAAGGAGGCGCACACATGGCTGAAATTCTGCAGATCTTCGCACGGGAAATTTTGGATTCTCGCGGCAATCCAACCGTTGAGGTTGAGGTTGGCCTCGACGATGGTTCCACCGGCCGTGCAGCAGTCCCATCTGGAGCTTCCACCGGTATCCACGAGGCTCACGAACTTCGCGACGAAGATGATCGCTACCTCGGTAAGGGCGTAGCGCAGGCAGTGCGCAATGTCATCGAAGAAATCAACGATGAACTGGTTGGTTTGGAAGCAGATGATCAACGTGTCATTGACAATGCCATGATTGCGCTGGACGGAACTGCAAACAAGTCCCGCCTCGGGGCAAATGCACTGTTGGGCGTGTCTATGGCGGTAGCGAACGCAGCTGCTGAATCTGCGGGATTGGAACTGTTCCGCTACGTTGGAGGCCCTAACGGACACGTGCTTCCTGTACCGATGATGAACATTCTCAACGGTGGTGCCCATGCGGACTCCGGAGTGGATGTGCAGGAGTTCATGATTGCCCCAATTGGCGCTGCAACGTTCTCGGAGGCCTTGCGTCAGGGTGCAGAGATCTACCACTCCCTGAAGAAGGTTATTAAGTCCCATGGACTGTCCACTGGCCTGGGCGACGAAGGTGGTTTCGCACCATCCGTAGATTCCACTAAGGCAGCCCTGGATCTCATTGTGGAAGCAATTGAGGCAGCAGGCTACAAGCTTGGCACGGATGTGGCCTTGGCACTGGACGTTGCAGCGTCGGAATTCTACAAGGATGGCGCATACCACTTCGAAGGTGGCCAGCATACCGCTGCGGAAATGGCAGCAGTGTACAAGGACCTCGTTGAGAACTACGCACTGGTTTCCATCGAGGATCCGCTGCATGAGGATGACTGGGAAGGCTGGAAGACCCTCACCGCCGAAATCGGCGACAAGGTGCAGCTGGTGGGCGACGACCTGTTCGTCACGAACCCAGCTCGCCTGCAGGAAGGTATCGACAAGGGCGTTGCCAACGCCTTGCTGGTGAAGGTAAACCAAATCGGCACCCTGACCGAAACCTTCGACGCTGTGGAATTGGCGCATCGCAATGGCTACCGCACCATGATGTCCCACCGTTCCGGTGAAACTGAGGACACCACTATCGCTGACCTTGCAGTGGCGCTGAACTGTGGCCAGATCAAGACCGGTGCACCAGCACGTTCGGAGCGCGTTGCAAAGTACAACCAACTGCTTCGCATTGAAGAATTCCTGGGCGACGCAGCAGTATACGCTGGCCGTTCTGCATTCCCACGCTTCCAGGCTTAAGGAATCGCGGCGGGTGCGCGGCACTCACCCCCAGGTGTGCAACCGCAACCCGCGTGCGGCAAATGCACCAGGTGCTGCCACTCACTAGCATCGTTTGGCGCGGTGTGGTCACAACAACAGGAACGGCCACACCGCGCCTTCATGTGAAAACACCACAATTCCAGCTACACTGAAACACATCATGAACACCACACCCGGAGCACAAGAATCACCAGGCGGCATTCCCACCGCCCGCTCCGTGGAACGCCAAGCAGCACGACGTGCCCAAGTGCGATCCGCACCAAAACGTATCGCGCGGAATTTCGTGCAGCTACCAAGCCGCATCAATCCCATCGCCACGCTTGTGGCAGCTTTGCTGATCGTATTCATGGTGGTTTCTCTTGCCACCCCATTGCGAAATTACTTCGAACAACGCAATGAATTAGCGCAACTCGCAGCCACCATCGAACAACAGCAGGCACACAAAGCCGCACTGGAGCAAGAGCTTGACCGCTACAACAATGACAACTTCCTGCGGGAACAAGCCCGCACACGACTGGGCCTGATTGAACCAGGGGAGTCCGCCTACCGCATCATCAGCCCAAGTATTCGCTCCGGAGCTGCACTGCACTCCGACGGGACAGACCCCCTGGTCAACCCAGAAGCTGAAGAGCAAGCGGCAGCAGATCAACCGTGGTACTTGCAGCTATGGGATAGCGTGAGTGTTCCAGAAATCGCAGAGACCACAGAATTTGGGGTGGAGGAAGAACAAACAGCGCCGCTTCAACTTCCAACCATTGCCCCGGAACCGGAACCTAACCCTTGAGCAGCCCCTCGCAATGAGGCGCATAGCTCACAAGGGTTCCGCCAAGTAACGCTTTCAATAATTTCGACATAGCAAGCCCAATCACACTCAACGAGGAAACGACGAAACAACAGCCATGACCGTCAGTGAACACGATCTCGCAATTATGGAACAACAACTCGGCCGTGCCCCACGGGGCGCTGTTGACGTGAGCTACCGAACCCCAGATGGCCAACCAGCTGTGGTCAAGACCTGGCCAAAGCTGCCAGATGGCACACCATTTCCAACGTTGTACTATCTCACCGATCCTCGGCTGACCGCTGAAGCATCCCGCTTGGAAGTTGCCGGTGTGATGAAGACGATGCAAGCGCGGCTAGCAACCGACCCGGAACTCGCGGCAGACTACCAGGCGGCTCACCAACACTATTTGGATGTGCGTAACGCCATGGAAGATCTCGGCACCGACTTTTCCGGTGGGGGAATGCCAGACCGTGTGAAATGCCTCCATGTCCTGTTGGCCTACGCACTGGCCGAAGGCCCAGATCGTTGCCGACTTGCCACGGAAGCGGTAGCCCTCGCAGCGGAAAACAATCCCAAGCTCGTTGGCACCGCCCTTCCAAGTGATTGGCCCAGTGCTGCATCGTTGGGGACTTCGATGGAAGCGGCGTCGATCGTGGACGATGAATAACCCCCGCCGCGATTGAGTCGACACCAACATCCCTACCACCGCAACCACGCAACCCTGCAACACCGCAACCCTGCAACCCCTCAACACAGCGAGAACAGAGAACCAACATGAGCCGCTACGCTGCCATTGACTGCGGAACCAACTCCATCCGTCTGCTCATCGCAGAAGTCAACCACGACGGTACCGTCACGGAACTCGACCGCGACAACATCATCGTTCGACTTGGCCAAGGTGTGGATGAAACCGGCAATTTCCACCCAGACGCACTCGCACGCGTCGAAGCGGCGCTACGAACCTATGTCGAGCGGATGCAGGAATACGGCGTTGTCGATGTGATGATGGGAGCAACCAGCGCGACTCGCGACGCCGGCAACCGTGAAGCCTTCTTTGCAATGACGGATGCCCTGCTCAGTGAAATTCGCCCAGGTGCTCACGCACAGGTAATCACCGGCGAGGAAGAAGCCCGCCTGTCGTTCGCCGGCGCAGTCATGGATTTCCACGCCGCCGATACAACAAACTCCGCGGCGGACTCCACAGCGGCCTCCGCGGCAGAGGGAATCCTGGTGATCGACCTAGGCGGAGGTTCCACCGAATTCGTCATCGATGGTAACACCAACCAAGCCCAGGCCTTCTCCGCGAACATGGGGTGCGTGAGGCTCACGGAACGGTTCCTCACCCACCAACCACCAACCGAAGCGGAAGTGGCGGAAGCACGGGCCATGGTGGAAACGCTGATGGATGAAGTTGAGGCACGAGTAGATTTTCAACGCGTACGCAGCGTCATTGGAGTTGCAGGCACAATGACAACGCTCTGTGCTCTTGCCCAAGGACTCGAGGAATACGATCGGGATCGGATCCACATGCACCAAATGACGCTGGAAGAATTGCGTTCAACCGCACTGGACTTGCTGTGGAAAACGCCTGAGGAACGATTGGGATTTGGCCCGATGCATCCAGGGCGAGCCGATGTGATCGGCGGCGGCGCTATCGTGGTGGAGGCGTTTACGAAGCGTCTCGAGCGCCACGGGCTGCAAACAATTTCAATAAGCGAAAAAGATATCCTAGATGGTATTCTCGCAGAGGTAATTGCGCGCAACGCGTAAGCAACCGCCCCCTATAGCCCAATTGGCAGAGGCAGTGGACTTAAAATCCATTCAGTGTCGGTTCGAGTCCGACTGGGGGGACAACATATAACCGCAGTTCAGGCCATAAAAAGCCCCCTAATTAAACCGTATTCCACGACAATTCCACGACATGCGGCACCAAATACCACCATATTAGGCCTTAATAGCACAAGTGCTAACGCCGGTGAAAACAGCCCACGAACAGCGCAAACATCCCACAATCAGCAGGTATGGCAAAGGTATACAAAGCGCACCAGGTCATTTTGCTTTCCTACGCTGTGCTTGGATCAGTTGCAGGGTGCGGAGCGCTGGCGTGTATCAACTAGTGACCTTTGACTACGCCTAGGCTACTGCTGTGTCCTGCCGATAGCGATAGACCAAAGAAGCTATTCCGCACACTATCAGAGCTAGGAAAACAAACATTTCGGTAGTAGCGGTGAGAGCAACGCCGCTGACAATAAAGAGAGTATCCAATACTTGGTTGCCGAGAGAATAGTCATTCCGCCGCGAAGGTGTCTTAGTCAGCTGAGGCCAGAAGATAACCGCTAGAGAGTCGACGGAGCCAACGGTCAAAACAAGAATTCCAGCGGTTGTGCTTCCTACTGCAAAAAGGGCCGCGCCCAGGGCTAGGATTAGGATTCCTGCAACAAGAATATTCTTTTCCATGACAAACCTTTAGGGATATGTTGAAAATGGCTAGGCGAGACAATACTATTCACCCTGCCTAAGGAAGTTTAAGTTGCAGAGGAAAATCCTGGCAAGAGCGCTTGCCTTGCCCATTGCTTCCGTCATTGCTTTTACAAGCGGCGGGGTTGCCATTGCGCAGAATGCAACCTCCGTTACCCGCACCTCTGTCTCAGTGAATGGCACAAGCACTGATCACATAATCACTCCCGATGGCACAGCGGATGATGGCCTCTGCTGCAGTAAACAGTGGAACCCGCGCTTACTTGTGTAACCTTCTTGCAGGTGTAGCTGCCGGCATGCAGAGTTGGGCATGGGGGCTGTTTGTGTTCAAGGAGTGAGCAATCCCTGTGTTGTTAACGCAGGCAGGGTGTGGGTGGTGGTATTGAGTTGTTAAAGGTGGTTTATAAACCTCGTGTTTTCAGTGTGATCTGGGGGATGCGGGTTGGCCGGACATGCTTTTGCTACTTAACCCAGTTTTCTCTGCACTATCGTTTCGGTTGTAGCTTGTTTGTTTCCTCGAAAGTGCTCTGGTCTAAAGCTGTTTGAAGTTTGTTTAGATGTTACGGAATATGGTTCCCTGGAGCCGGTTCCAGTGACGTGGGACTATCAGCAACCAGGGCGTGTGTACACCCAGCTAACGGAAGGTAGGAGTCTATGAATGCTGCTCATTCGGTAGATGTGATTCACGCTTTTGCCGTTCTTCCTGATCGGTTTCGGCGTTGGGTGCCCGGTGAGCCGGGAGCGAATGATCATAAATACAGCATCGGCACAGTCGGGGTTTGTGCCGGTAGTACAGCATATCCGGGTGCGGGGCATCTGGCGGTCGCGGCTGCTGTTGCGGCGTCGAATGGGGCGGTTATTGGGGTTCGAATTCCGCAGGCCTTCGCCACCGCTCCGGAGGTGCTGCATTCATCGGAAATTGTGCCACGCCCGGACGCATGGGTGCACGGCCCAGGGCGGGGTACGGACATCGCGTCTCGTGAAGAATTGTTGCAGCTTTTCACGCTGCGTGCGCCACTCATTCTCGACGCCGACGCCCTCAGCCTCATTGCCTCAGACCCAGAATGTACCTCTACCTTGATTCAACGTAGCGACGCTGGACTGCAGACAATTCTCACTCCCCATGAGGCAGAATTTGCCCGCATCCGTGGAACGGAGGGTGCGCAATGGGCTGGGCGAGCAGAACGCATCCGTGACGTGCAGTTAGTAGCCCAGGAGCTTGGAACATGCGTACTGCTCAAAGGCCGTGAAACGGTCATTGTTGATCCCGGAGGTGAAGCAGTGATGGTGGATGTGGGGAGTGGTTGGTTAGCAACTCCCGGTTCTGGTGATGTGCTTAGCGGTCTGCTCGGCGCTTTTGCCGCAGCAGCTGGTGAGGGCAGTTCACTTCTGGAAGTAGCTGTTGCAGCTGTTGTTACCCACGCACGGGCAGCACGATTAGCTGCCGAAACCCCTTATGGTTGCGCGCCGATCAGTGCCAGCAAACTTGTAGAGTCGACGCAAACAGCGCTGGCAAGTATCCTGCACGGCGTTGCCTTGCTGTAGGCAAGGACTGGCGAATGGTACAAGCAAGGCCCCAAGTTGAAACCTGGGGCCTGACAGCTATCCGTGAATCGTTACGGTAGGAAACGCTTGCCAATGAGCATGGCGTTGGCCATCACATTGGAATACAACTTCTTGCTCATCCATTCAGGACCGCGGAAGTACATGTATCGCTGCTCGGAGATATTTTGGGAAGCAGTGTACTTGGTCATGCCTTCTTCGCCGTGGCGATGGGACATGCCAGATTCCTTCATACCACCCATTGGGTTATCAATAGCCGCCCAAGCAGAGGTGTAGCCATCGTTGATGGCAACAGAACCGGATTGGATTTGGGCCGCGATGCGCCAGCCAGTTTCTGGCTTGGCGAAGACAGAGGCGTTCAAACCGTAGCTGGTGTTATTCGCCTTTTCAATTGCTTCCAATTGGTCCTTGACTGGTTCGATGAACACCACTGGGCCGAACACTTCTTCGGTCCGCAGACGCGCATCTTCGGGGACATCAGCAAGAACGGTTGGTTCGTAGAAGTATGGACCCAAGTCTGGGCGCGGACGAGCACCAGCTACCACCCGAGCACCCTTTGCAACGGCGTCGTCGACATACATGGTGACCGTATCGAGCTGGTCTTGGCTTGCCAGCGACCCCATGTGCACCTCCGGTTCAAAACCTGGACCCAACGACATGGCCTTCACCGCATCGCCGAAACGAGCAACAAACTCTTCATAGGAAGCCTGTTCCACATAGATACGCTCAATGGACACGCAAAGCTGGCCAGAGTTCGCAAAACAGGCATCCACTGCACCACGGACGGTGTACGCCATATCAGCGTCATTGGTCACGATGAGCGGGTTCTTGCCGCCCAGCTCTGCCGAGTATCCCACCAGTCGACGGCCCATGGTTTCACCCAGCACCTTGCCAGTGGCGGTGGAACCGGTGAACATGAGGAAATCACATTGCTCCGCAATTGCGGTACCAACGACACGACCGGAACCGGTCACCAACTGGACCAAATCGCGCGGCAGGCCGGCGTCGAACAAGAATTTGAAGGCGAGGAGAGCCGTGAACGGGGTGTTGGAATCCGGTTTCGCAACCACCGCATTACCGGCGAGCAACGCTGGGATTGCGTCACCAATTGACAACGACAGCGGGTAATTCCACGGCGAAATTTGCCCCACCACACCCAACGGTTGACGGTGCTCACGCGACTTAATCAGCACCGGGAGGGCAGCGGCGCGACGCTTCGGTGTCATGAACTCCTCGACGTGCTTCGCGTAGTACCGAGCATTGTTTGCAACATCCAGAATTTCATCGAAAGCAGAAAACCGTGCCTTACCGGTTTCCAACTGGATCATGTCCGCCATGAGTTCACGATTTTTCAAAATCAAATCGTGGAAGCGCAAGAAAATCCGCTTGCGTTCAGCAAAGGACACGTGCTGCCACGTTTGCTGAGCGCGACGGGCGACGGCAAACGCAGCCTCAACATCCTCAGCAGTACCGCTGGCAACCCAGCCGATCTCTTCCCCAGTAAAAGGAGCTTCGATGCGGAGCACGGCACCCTCCGGGTCGAGCTTACGCTGAGGGGCAACCCGGGCATTACCAGAAATTCGACGCAATTCCTCTTGCAAATCAGCCGGAAGTGGGCCAACTGCGAGTCGCTTCTTCAGAATGTTGTTCATGGTTTTGCAGACTACCAAAATGGATATGTTTATGGATCAAATCAGCCCAAATACCCGGAATTCTTCGCCACCAAATTGGCAGGCGTTCTGTAGCTTGCGGCCCCGCAGCGGGGGGCGGAGAGGTCGGCGGCCGGCCAATTGTCACGTTCGGGAACAAACTCAACCCATCACTCGTTGGTAGGATGAAACGCAAAGCTCATTGAACCACCATTTTCATAAGGAGAAACAATGAAGAGCTCGAACCCATTTATGGGCTCGCTGACCAATTCGCAGGTGCAGCAAAATCCGTTTGGCTCACCAGCGCAACACAATTCCGGCATGGCAGCACCGGAGAACCCATATGCTTCCGCACGTGGAGGAGTTGCCACTGCTGCCCACCAATATGGAATGGAACAGGCAGCCAACTACCGCCAAGCGGGTGCGGCTGACCGTCCGATCACCATCGACGATATTGTTTCGAAGACGGCAATCGTCTTGGCAGTGATCATTGCCGGCGCAGTGCTTTCTTACGGCGTATCCGTAACGAATCCAGCTTTGGGCATGCTGCTGACGTTTGTGGGCATGATTGGTGGACTGATTGCCGTATTGATTTCCTCGTTCGGCAAGAAGTACGGTTCCCCGGTTGTTACTTTGGTCTACGCCGCGTTTGAGGGCTTGTTTGTTGGCGGTTTCAGCTTCCTCATTGCTGGCACGTACGTGGGCGGTGCCGATGCTGGCGCGCTGATCGCACAGGCTGTGCTTGGCACCATCGGTGTGTTCGTTGGCATGCTCTTTGTCTACAAGACGGGTGCTATCCGAGTTACCCCGAAGTTTACTCGCTTCATGGTTGCCGCACTGATCGGTGTGATGGTTTTGGCACTGGGTAACCTGGTCATTGGCTTGATCGGTGGTAGCGCTGGTCCGCTGCGCGATGGTGGACCGTTGGCAATCTTGTTCTCCTTGGTTTGCATTGGTCTTGCAGCAATGAGCTTCATGCTGGACTTCGACCAAGCAGACAAGCTGGTTCGTGCAGGCGCACCATCCAAGATGGCGTGGGGTGTAGCAATGGGCCTGGCCATCACCTTGGTATGGCTCTACACCGAAATTCTGCGTCTGCTGGCAATTCTGCGCAGCGAATAACGCAATCAACCCTCGGAAGCAACGAGGGAGTAGCAAACGCAAAACGCGGGTTGAGGATGTATGTCCTCAACCCGCGTTTTCCTTGATCCCATTAGGGCGTTCACGTTTGAACTTTCACATTTGGGCATTCCCATTAGGGAGACGAAACGTTGAGCCCAATTGCGTGACTGCTGGGAGCTATTGCTGGGAGCGCGGAACGTCACGATCTGGGTCGTATGGCTCTGCCTTAACCAAGGTCACCTTTACGGTGTCGCCATTTGGAGTAGAGTACTCGCGAGACTCGCCTTCCTTTGCACCAACCAACGCAGCACCGAGTGGAGCATCAGTCGAGTAGGTTTCGAGGTCAGGGTTGGAGGATTCCAGGCCACGGGTGCCGATCAAGAAGGTTTCGGTATCGTCCTTGTCATCGTCGTAGTACACGTGCACAACGGTACCTACGAGTGCCACACCAGACTCCATTGGAGCTTCGCCGATGGTGGCGTTCTCCAGCAGCTCTTCAAGGTACGCGATACGAGCTTCCTCTTGGCCCTGCTGTTCGCGAGCGGCATGGTAGCCACCATTTTCCTTCAAGTCGCCTTCTTCGCGGCGTTCGTTAATTTCCGCCGCCAACACTGGGCGGTTTTCCTTCAATGCCACCAATTCCTGGTGCAGGCGGTCATAGGACTCTTGGGTGAGCCAGTTGGTGTGATTCTCAGACATGCCCCAAATACTAACAAATGCGGCGCTAGTCGCGCCGCATCAGGTGAAGCATGTGGAACCCTTACACGTGAGCAAAGCACGTAGCTTCCCAGGTGAGTGTTACATACTCAGGTGAGGTGGAACCACGGTAGAGCAGCCATAGAC
Organism: Corynebacterium sp.; assembly: GCA_041830435.1. Classification (GTDB taxonomy): domain Bacteria; phylum Actinomycetota; class Actinomycetes; order Mycobacteriales; family Mycobacteriaceae; genus Corynebacterium. The sequence goes on along the minus strand of JBHAQQ010000095.1, from coordinate 13,255 downwards.
TTGCGCGGCGTGCGCACGGGCAAACGTTGGCATGGTGAATTCCACCCGTTGGACGCGTTCTCCACCAGCAGGAATAACCAATTCACGGCGCCCAACTTCAGCCTTGTTGTAATCAAGGGCGTAGATGATGCAATACGCTGGTTTGCTGGTGTCGTCCCGCGTGATGTCTACCGTTGCTTGGAGTTCATTGTCGGAGATGACGGTGCCACCGGTTTCTACTGCTTCCACGTCAACAGCGGACACTTGTCGGAACATCTGCACCATATAAACGCCAACAGCAATCATGATGATCGCAAAAATTACCGCCATGAGTTTTCCGGCGAAGGTGCCATTGTTGCGCTTGCGGTATTGGGCACTTGGTGCGGCAGAGGTCTGTTGGGCATTCATGATACGTTTAGCTTAACTCAAATGGTGGTCAACCTAGGATTCCTCGTGGCACCTTAGGCTGATCGGCCCTCACCTGTTCCGCAAATTCCCAGGAGGGAGTTTCTCGTTATGACCAGTCCTTCATCGCCGAGTTACCGGCTGTTGGCGATTCATGCCCATCCGGATGACGAGTCGTCGAAGGGGGCGGCAACCATGGCGCGCTACGTGGATGAAGGGCATCGCGTGAAGGTGGTGACCTGCACGGGAGGGGAACGCGGTGACATATTGAACCCGATGTATTCCGTGCCGGGTGAGGTGGGAGGATTTGACGATTTCGAAGGTCTGAGTTTGTATTCGGAGCTGGACCGTTTGGCGTGGATGCGTCTGGTCCGCCGGCAGGAAATGATGAAAGCCGCGCAGATTTTGGGGATTGAACATGAGTGGTTGGGGTATGTCGATTCGGGTTTGCCGGAAGGAGATCCGTTGCCGCCGTTACCTCCGGAGTGTTTTGCCCATGAGCCGGCGGAGCAGGTGGCGTGCCGTTTGGTGCGCATTATTCGTGAGTTTCAGCCCCATGTTGTGGTGACGTATGACGAGCGCGGTGGGTATCCCCATCCGGATCATTTGCTAGTGCACGAGGCGAGTATGTTGGCAGTTGATTTGGCAGCGGACGAAACGTACCAACCGGAGTTGGGGCAGATTTGGTCGGTGCCGAAGGTGTATTACACCCATGGGTTTGTGCCTCGGCGGTTCCAGATGTTGATTGCGGAAATGGAACGCTGCGGAATGGTTGTGGGGGACGATATTCGGCAGACGTTGCAGCAATGGTCGCTCGTTCACCAGGTTGATGACCGTATTACGACGCGGGTGCCGGTGGCGCCGTGGTTTGAGCGTCGGGATGATGCACTGCGGGCGCATGGTACGCAGATTGATCCGGAAGGGCCGTTTTTGTTTTGTCCGGTGGAGATTCAGCAGCGGGTTTGGCCAACCGAGGAGTTTGAGCTTGTCCGTTCGCACTTCGGTGTGCCTGCACAGTACAGTGAAGCGTATGAGACGGACTTGTTTGCAGGTCTGTAGTGTCGGTTATGAGGTTTGTTACAAGTTATCGCATGAAGTTGTGTGTGGTGGCTTGGAGCCTTGGCCGATAGCCCTGCGAGGGTGAAATGTTGTTATGGCAAGGAGTGTTCCCATGTTTGATGCGCTGATGTTGTTTGCGCAGGATCAGAGTCACCAGGGCCCAATGGGGCCGGAGTTTGGCAAAGCTGCGCCGATGGGGTTGTTCATCGTGGTGATTTTGCTCCTTGTGGTGCTGTTGCTGGGCTTTAGCATGAATAAGCGCATTCGCCGTATGGAGCGGCGTCGGGCGTTTGCGGAGCAATACGGGATTGATCTTTTCGACGCCGCTGCCTTGGAAGCGAAAATGCGGGAGGTGGGCTTTGAAGAGACTCGTGGGGGGAAGGGTGCAAAGGGTGTGATGTATGCGCGCACTGAGGTGGCGGATTTGGGTGATCGATTCACGCCAGCTTCCGGTACCTTGAAGGGGCCAGCTGCAATCGATGCGGAACGCGCTGCAGCGCAGAAGCAGTCGTCTGAGCACGAAGAACAATAATCGAAGGATCAGCAGGGACGAGCCATGAAGCTCCCAGATTTCTTGTACCCCGTCTATGAAGCCCGCCTGATGAAAGAATTGGCTGGGGTAGCGGTGCCGAAGCACATTGCGATTATGGCGGATGGTAACCGCCGGTGGGCAAAGGAAAATGGCTTTGCCGATGTGTCCCACGGGCACCGGGTTGGGGCGGCGAAAATCGCGGAAGTGTGCACTTGGTGTGATGAATTAGGTGTGGAAACGGTCACGGTGTACTTGTTGTCCACGGAGAATCTCAGCCGAGAGCCGGAAGAGTTGGCCTTGTTGTGCACCATTATTGGAGATGTTGCGGAGGAACTATCCCATCATCCAGCCGGTTTCCGTTTGAAGTTGCTGGGGCAGCTGGATTTGCTCCCAGAGGCAATGCAGGTTCGGTTGCAGGAAAACGCTGCGCTGACCAGTGCACATACCGGTGTGACGGTGAATGTGGCCGTTGGTTATGGTGGTCGCCAGGAAATTGTCTCGGCGGTGACAGATATGGTGGAGCAATTTGCCGACCAGGGAATTCCAGCCGAAGAGATGAGTAAGCACATCAGTGCCGAAGCGATTGGTAATCATCTCTACACCTCTGGCCAGGTTGATCCGGATTTGGTGATTCGTACATCCGGGGAACAGCGACTCAGCGGTTTCCTGTTGTGGCAGTCGGCTTATTCGGAGATTTGGTTTACCGAAACGTATTGGCCGGCATTTCGGCGAGTGGATTTCCTCCGGGCACTGCGGGACTACTCAAAGCGCCACCGCAGGTTTGGGAAATAACGTCGAACTAGACCTTCCGCAAGCGCACTTTCTGCACCAGATGATCCGGGCCCTTGCGCAGCACCAACGACGCCCGCACACGGGTAGGCAGAATATTTTCCATCAAGTTCGGCAAATTCACCGACTGCCAGATCTCACGAGCCACAAAGCTCGCTTCATCATCCGACAAATGGGCAAAGTGATGGAAGTGCGCCCCCGGATCCTGGAAGGCCGTATTCTTCAGCCTTAAGAAACGGTCAATGTACCAGTCCTCGATGTCCTCACGGCGGGCGTCGACATAAATCGAGAAGTCGAATAAGTCCGAAACCATCAACCGTGGACCGGTTTCCAACACATTCAAACCCTCCACAATCAAAATATCGGGCTGATCCACCGTAATAAACGCATCAGGAACACGGTCATATTGCTCGTGAGAATACACCGGGGCCTGCACATTACGCCGCCCAGATTTCACCTGAGTAACGAACCGCAACAAGGCACCCTGGTCATAGGACTCCGGAAAGCCCTTGCGATGGAGCAACCGACGCTCCTCAAGCTCCTTCGTGGGGTAGAGGAAACCATCGGTGGTGACCAGATCCACTCGAGGTGAAGAATCCCAACGCTGCAGCAACACCTGCAACACACGCGACACCGTAGACTTTCCAACCGCCACCGAACCACACACCCCAATGATGTACGGGATCTTTGGTAGCTCGGTACCCAAGAACTCCTCAGTGGCGGCATTCAACTTCTTATGCGCCTCCACCCGGAGATTAATCAAGCGTGACAGTGGCAGGTAGACCTCGGAAACTTCTTCCAAATCCAACTCGTCACCAATGCCGCGCAAAGAATCCAACTCAGATTCGCTCAGCACCTGCGGCATTGACTTCCGCAACTCCCGCCACTGCGTACGATCCAATTCCACGTAAGGACTTGGATTATGCGACTCCTTAGCGGGAGATGGGGTAAAAGACATAGCCACTATCATGCACCTAAACGGGGCCAATTGTGAAATAGGGCAACCTTGGGATAGGCCAACACTGCACCAACCAGCTAAACTAAAACAGCAAAATGCACACCCCAACCCAAATAATTCGTACGAAGCAATACACAGGGAAGGCCCACGGAACTGATGAGCAGCACTCCGCAACACAACATTCCACTTGATGAATTTGACCCAGAAATTTCCGCAGCGATCGCGGGTGAACTGGCCCGCCAGCGCGACACCCTCGAAATGATCGCTTCGGAAAACTTCGTTCCGCGTGCAGTGCTGCAAGCGCAGGGATCGGTGCTGACCAACAAGTATGCAGAGGGCTACCCAGGTCGCCGCTACTACGGTGGTTGTGAGCATGTCGACGTGGTGGAAGATTTGGCCCGTGAACGCGCGAAGGCTGTCTTTGGTGCGGAGTTCGCCAACGTCCAGCCACACTCGGGCGCGCAGGCCAATGCTGCAGTGCTCATGGCGCTGGCTAACCCAGGCGATAAGATCATGGGTCTTTCCTTGGCTCATGGTGGGCACCTGACCCACGGCATGCACCTGAATTTCTCCGGCAAGTTGTACGAAGTTGCAGCTTACGAGGTTGATCCTGAATCGTTCCGTTTGGACATGGACAAGATTCGTGAACAGGCGTTGCGCGAAAAGCCACAGGTGTTGATTGCTGGTTGGTCTGCATATCCTCGCCACCAAGACTTTGCAGCGTTCCGGGCGATTGCTGATGAAGTAGGCGCGAAGCTGTGGGTTGATATGGCACACTTTGCTGGCCTGGTGGCAGCTGGTTTGCACCCTTCACCGGTGCCACATGCTGATGTGGTTTCCACTACCGTGCACAAGACCCTCGGTGGTCCGCGTTCCGGCATGATCTTGGCAAAGCAGGAGTACGCAAAGGCCTTGAATTCTGCCGTGTTCCCTGGACAGCAGGGTGGTCCGTTGATGCATGTGGTGGCTGCTAAGGCCGTTTCCATGAAGGTTGCACAGACCGAGGAGTTCAAGGATCGTCAGGCTCGTACCTTGGAAGGTGCGAAGATCATTGCTGAACGCTTGGGCGCTGCTGATACCCAGGCTGCAGGTGTACAGGTGCTGACTGGTGGCACTGATGTGCACTTGGTACTGGCTGATCTGCGTAATTCCCAGTTGGATGGTCAGCAGGCGGAGGACTTGCTGCATGAGGTTGGCATCACGGTGAACCGCAATGCGGTGCCGTTCGATCCACGTCCACCAATGGTGACCTCCGGTTTGCGTATTGGTGCTTCGGCCTTGGCTTCTCGTGGCCTGGATGCGGCAGCTTTCACCGAAGTTGCCGATATTATCGGAACCGCTTTGGCCGGTAACGCCGACCTGGATGCGCTGCGGAGTCGCGTCGCCAAGGTTGCAAGCGACTTCCCTCTGTACGAGGGCTTGGAGTCTTGGAAGCTCAACTAATTTCTGCGTAGGGGTACGCAGTAAGGACGGACATTGAAAGGTGGACAGTGCGGTGGCAACCAGTGCTCTCATCATTGTTGATGTACAGAATGACTTCGTTGAAGGCAGCCTAGCGGTTGCTGGGGGTGCGGAAGTCGCCGCAGCCATCACCACCTATGCCAACGAGCGTACGGAACCCTATGGGCTGATTATTGGTACGCAGGATTGGCATATCAATCCGATCGGTCACTTTGCCACAGAGCAGGAGCCTGCCGACTTTGTGGATAGGTGGCCAGTGCACTGCGTTGCAGATACGTGGGGGAGTGAACCATTTCCGGCCATGCAGGCCCCGGTGGATCAGTGGTTCCGCAAGGGTCAGTTTGAGGCGGCATACTCTGGGTTTGAAGGGGTCGAGTCGCAAACTGGTGAACCGTTGGTTGACGTGTTGCGTGCAGCCAATGTGGAAACCGTAGATGTTTGCGGCATCGCTACGGATTATTGCGTGCGAGCTACTGTTCTGGATGCGGTTGCTGCAGGTTTTTCGGTGCGTCTGTTGTTGGATTTGTGTGCAGCTGTGCACCCGGATAACACAGAGCAAGTTTGTTTGGAATTGTCCGCGCTTGGGGTGGAGATTGTTCGCTAGAATTGCGACATGACTGATACTCACGCAGATGCATTGGTACTTGTTTCGCAAAACGATGGTGTTCGCACAATCACCATCAATCGTCCGGACGCCTACAATTCGTTGAATAAGGCGCTGCGCTTGGAACTGCGCGCGGCGTTTGAGGATGCGGCGGCAGCGGCGTCGCCAGCAGGTGGGGAAGTCCGAGCTGTGGTGTTGAATGCCACGGGTGGGGCGTTTTGCACTGGCCAGGATTTGAAGGAACAGCTCAAGGAGTCCATGGCGCGGGAAACTTCGGACAAGGTTGTTGAGGAGTACAACCCGATGATTGCGGCCCTGTTGAGCATCCCGGTACCGGTGATCGCGGCTATTCAAGGGCCTGCTGCGGGTGCTGGTTGGGGTATCGCGATGGCGTGTGATTTCCGCATCATGTCTACCTCGGCTTCGTTCAAGGGGGCGTTTACGGGCGTGGGATTGTCTGCTGATGCGGGTCTGTCGCAGACGCTCGCTGATGTGGTTGGCAAGACTCGCGCGTTGCAGTTGTTGCTATTGGATGAGAAGATCGACGCCGAGACCGCAGCTTCCCTCGACTTGGTCTATCAGGTCGTTGAGCCGGAGGCATTGGATGAGGCTGTTGGTGCATTGGCGGCACGTTTCGCGGGTGGCCCAACGATGGCATACAAGGAATTGAAAGCTTTGCTGCGCAACGCTGATGCGGTGCATGCCGCCGCGGATTTGGAGGCTGGTGCGCAAGGGCGCTTGTTCCTCACGGATGATCATTTGGAGTCGGTCATGGCATTTGTGGAAAAGCGCCAGCCAAAGTTGCAGGGCCGTTAGGCTGCGCAGCTCTGCGTGCGCCTGGCCCGCGTACATATAGGTGAATCCACTACGGGTGGGAGCAGCATTGGTGCTGCTCCCACCCGTAGTGGTTTGCTCTTGGGTTTGCTCAGTTCAGGGGAGTGTTATTCACCCTTGGCGAGGCGGCGGGAAATGATCTCCAGCATGATCTCGTTTGGACCGCCGTAGATTGGCTGGACACGAGAGTCGAGGTAGTGGGTGGAGATTGGGTATTCCAGCATGAAGCCGTAGCCGCCGTGGAGCTGCAGTGCGGTGTTTACAACCTTGATCTGCAGTTCGGTGGAGAGGTACTTTGCCATTGCGCCGGTTACTTCGTCGAGGTTGCCTGCAACCTTCTCGACGATGGCGGCATCCACGAAGGACTGTGCAGACTGGATTTCGGTGGCCATCTTTGCGAGTTCCCAGCGGTATGCCTGGTGGTCAACGAGGCGGGAGCCGAAGGTCTTGCGGTCCTGGGAGTGCTTGTACACCAGGTCAAATGCGCGACGAGACGTTGCGACGGAGCCTACTGCGATGGAGAGTCGTTCCTGTGCCAGGTTGGTGCGCAGGTAGCCGAATGCTGCACCTTCTTCACCAAGGAGGTTTTCCTTTGGAATGCGTACGTCTTCGAATGCCAGCTCTGCGGTGTCCTGAGACTTCAGGCCAACCTTCTTGAGTGGGCCAGTCTTCGTGTAGCCTTCCATGCCGTCTTCGATGATAAGCATGGAGACGCCAGCGCGACCTGCTTCTGGGTTGGTGACTGCTACGACGAGGGTGAAGTCAGCTTGCACACCGTTGGAGATGAAGGTCTTGGAGCCGTTGAGGATGTAGTCGCCGTTTTCGTCCTTGCGAGCGTAGGAGCGGATACCTGCAAGGTCTGCACCTGCGCCTGGTTCGGTCATTGCCAGTGCGGCAATCTTGTCGCCTGCACACAGTGGGCGAAGGAAGCGTTCCTTTTGCTCGTCGTTGGCGAAGCGGTCCAGGTATGGGATAACGAGGTCGTTGATGGTTTGGATGCCAACGATGACGGATCCGGAATCAGCTTCTGCGAGTTCTTCGGAGAGGATTGCGTTGAAGCGGTAGTCGTTGGTCATGCCGCCGCCACCGAACTCTTCTGGAGCCATCATGCCAAGCAGGCCCATTTCGCCGGCCTTCTTGAACAGGGAACGGTCACAGTAGCCTTGCTCGTGCCAACGGTCTACGTTTGGGCGAACTTCAGCTTCAACGAAGTCGCGGCAAGCTTCGCGGAACATGTTGTGTTCTTCTTCGAAAATGGTGCGTGGAAGGAAGTTTTTCACCGTCTCGATCCTTTCAAAGTGTGACAGAAAATACTGTTGAAAATATTAGCATTCTTCCTGTGGGGGAGTGTGAAGAATGGGGGCAATTTTCATTGCGGATTACCCCACATTTGGATGCGGCGTCGAATAAAGAAACAAAAATGTTTCTAAAAGGCTTGACATTGAACTTAGTGCAGGCTAACCTCATAAACGTGTCAAGGGTTAGTCGCCCAAGACGCAAGCAGTTGTGGATAGTCAAACGTCGCAACAACCCATCCAACATTCGCCCTACAGAGGTTTTCTCTCTTCTCCCTTTGCAGGCATGCGGCAACCGGATGTTGTGCGATCGTGTTTTCCAACTGGTGGACTCGTCACCCATCAGATTCGACCAAGAAACACGTCACAAAGGGGATGCCTCACAAAAGTGAAGCATCCCCTTTCCTCCATGTTGGTACCACTGTGCTGGTATTACAGTGCTGAAACCACGCTGTTGGTACGACACTGTTGGAACTCACCAGTGGAGCGTTTCGCCAGCAGCTAAGCTGCGCTAACTCCGATCGCTAACTCCGATCGCTAACTCCGATCGCTAACTCCGACTGCGCTCCTCCGCCAACGACGTACGCGCAGCACGCAACCACTCCGGCTGATCCTCCAGCAGCGCCTTAATCTCCGCAGTCGTCAACGGCCGATCCATATCGTTCTTCTTCAACGCAGTGATGGTAATCCCCAACTTACGGGCCACCTCTGGGCGCGGATGAGGACCAACCCGACGCAACTCCACCAACCACTCCGGCGGATGCTCCTGCAAAGCCACAAACTCCTCATGGCTCAACGAAGCCTCCTGAAACGAAGCAGGGGTAGCAGGCAAATGAATCCCCAATTTCTTCGCAGCCGTCAACGGCTTCATGCCTGGGCCTTTCGCCGCAGCCCGCGCTGGGGATGCAACTTCCTTATCTACAGCATCTGTCATGCCCTCAATGCTAAACCATCTCCCCAGGAAGCGTTAAGCTGGCAGGTATGAACAACGCAGGCACACGCCCCCAAACCAACTACCTCAAAGTAGTTTTCAGCCCCGGCGTGACCCCAGACAAATGGTTCGGACGCTTCGACGAACGAACCAGAGGCTGGCGGGCTGCCGGCGCACAAACCGACGACCCAATCCGATACATCACCGCACAAGCAGCAGACATCGCCATCGTGCGGCTCCCGGCGGAAGGGGAGTTGGCTGCGATAGGTGTGGATGAATCTTTGCACCACGTCCGCCTGTACGAAGAACAAATCGGCATCGCCGCGCCCAAAGAACACCCGCTAGCGGCATTCGATACCGTGCAGCCAACGGATTTGGAAGAACTCGCCGATGAGATTATGAACTACCAAACCCCACCCAACGGTGAAATCGACATCGCCGCTGTTCGCGAGGCCCTGATGGTCGTTGCGGCAAACGTTGGCCTATGTATCGCGCCTCGACCACTCCTGCGGGCGATCAATCAGCGTGGGGTGGTGCACCGCGATTTGCTCGACGCCCCTGCAGAAATCGGTCGTACTCGAGTGGCGCTGGTGTGGCTGAAAGAGCACGACAGCGAAGTGATCCAAGACTTCGTGGGAATTTGTCGAGGACGCTCTGCGGAATCGGGCCGGCAAAAACTCAGCAAGCGTCGTCCGAAACCAAAGCGCTCCTAGGGGCACCAGGTTTCCCAACGTCCAGCAAGGAAACCCAACGCCCAGGGCGTTTCCTATTGTTCCTCGCTAGTTATCCACCCGGTTGCCCAATGGCTCCGGCTTGAGGAACGCCAATAGCACTGCACCGATCAGAGCCACTGGCGCCAATGCAACAAGAATTGGGATGAGTGCATGGTTATAGCTCCACGCAAAGAGTTCCTGAATCGGCTCGGCAAGGTTATGCACCAACTCGGGTGTGATGTTGTTGATTCCGGATGCCAGACCCGCGTCGTCCATGTTCGAACCCTGCTCGGCTGCGCCAACCGTCCCCATGGTCTCAAGGAGTGCGCGCGATTGTTGCAGGTCCGTGGTCAAACGATGGGCGAAGAACGAGCCGATGATCGCCGAACCCATCGCCCCGCCGATTTGCCGGAAGAAATTATGCGTAGCCGTGGACGTTCCAACCAGCGCGTGAGGGAAGGAATTCTGCACAATGAGCAGTAGCAACTGCATGAATAGTCCCAGTCCCACACCCTGAATGCAGAAGATCACCCCAATCTTCCACAGTGGGTCATTGACGTGAATCGTGGACAACAGCACGAGGCCAGCGGCGTACACCACCATGCCGGCGGCTGGGAACCAACGATAATTGCCCGTGGTCGTGACATAGCGGCCCAGGATGTTTGAGGTAATCAGCAACCCTGCCATCAGCGGCACGAGCATAAGGCCAGCTTCAGTCGGGGACAAACGGAAGGTCATTTGCAGATATGTAGGCAAGAATGCCATCGAACCGAACATCATAATGCCCATGAGCCAACCCGCAATGGTTGCCAGTGTGAAGTTATGGCTGCGGAACAGGCTGAGCGGCACCAGCGGATCATGAGTTCGACGTTCAACCAGGACGAACAGCACAGCACCCACAATGGCTATGGTGCCCAGGATCAGGATCATGGGATCGGTCCATCCGTAGTCACGGCCACCCCATGAGAGCAGCAGAATCAGACAGGTCGTCGCGGTGATGAGCAAAATGGTGCCGAGCACATCCAGATGAGCCTTGACCTTGTGATGCGGCAGCTTAATGGCAAATGCGGAAATAAGGAAAGCTAGCACGGATAGTGGCACATTGAACCACAATGCCCATCGCCAGCCAGGTCCGTCGGTGAAAAAGCCGCCCAGAAGTGGTCCGAGTACGGAACTCACGCCAAAAACTGCGGCGATGATACCCATGTACTTTCCGCGCTGCCGAGGTGGCACAACATCCGCAATGATCGATTGCGAAAGCACCATGAGTCCGCCGGCGCCCACGCCCTGGAACGCGCGGGCGGCGATCATTTGCGGCATGGTGGTGGCCAACGCACCAAGGATCGACGCCACGCAAAACAGCGCAATGGCAATGAGGTACAGCGGCTTGCGCCCAATTTGGTCGCCAAGTTTGCCATAGATTGGCATGGAAAGCGTCATGGTGAGGAGGAAACCGGTAATGACCCAGCTCATACGTTCCACACCGCCAAGTTCGCCAACCATAGTCGGAAGAGCCGTGGAGAACATCATTTGCCCGAGCGAACTCATCAGCATGCCGGTGACGAGCGCAGTAAATACCAGTGGCAGGTTGTTCGCTCTTGCCGTTTCCGCAGGGTGAAATGCTGAGGCTGAGGCAGATGAATCCGATTTCATCCCTTCAGTATTACGCCCCTCTCGGTTGATGTGTCAAGCGGTTTAGGGAATAGTGCTGGAGCTATGCACACCATCTAGCAGCGAGGCTGTTGGATTGCGCAGCATACGCAAACGCCGCACGCTAGCGGCAGGGGAGTCGCTAGCATGCGGCGTCGAAATATTTCCGCTAAACCCCACACACTGAGGTTTAACGAGCAACGCGATTAGTCGCGGTCAGTGTTGGCCATAGCCAAAACATCGAGGCGCTTGTCGAGCTCTTCCTCGGTGAGGTTCTCGCCATCAACAAAGCCCATGTCGATGACGGTCTGGCGGATGGTCTTACCTTCCTTCAGTGCGGTCTTTGCAACCTTCGCGGCGTTTTCGTAACCAATTGCGGAGTTCAATGGGGTCACGATGGACGGGGAAGACTCAGCAAGGGTACGCATACGCTCCTCATTTGGAACGATGCCGTCGACGAGCTTCTCAGCAAACACCCGGGAGGTGTTCGCCAACAGCTTCGCAGACTCCAGCACGTTACGCGCCATGAGTGGGATGAATACATTCAGCTCGAAGTGGCCCTGGGAACCGCCGAAGGCAACAGCAGCGTCGTTGCCGATAACCTGAGCCGCAACCTGGGTAGCGGTCTCACACAGCACCGGATTAACCTTGCCAGGCATGATGGAAGAACCTGGCTGCAAGTCAGGCAATTGGATTTCAGCAAGGCCGGTCAATGGGCCGGAACCCATCCAGCGGATGTCATTGGCAATCTTGTTGAGGGAAACTGCAATGGTGCGCATAGCGCCAGAGAATTCAACCAGGGCATCGCGGTTAGCCTGAGCCTCGAAGTGGTTTTCTGCCTCGCGGAGTTGCGTCACACCAGTCAGCTTCACCAGTTCAGCGGTAACCTTCGCGCCAAAGTCAGCAGGAGTGTTCAGACCGGTGCCCACGGCGGTACCGCCGATTGGCAGTTCGCCCAGACGCGGCAGGGTTGCCTCTACGCGCTCAATACCAGCGGCAATTTGGCGAGCATAGCCGGAAAATTCCTGGCCCAAGGTCACTGGAACTGCATCCATCAGGTGGGTACGGCCGGACTTCACAACCGTCTTCCAAGCCTTTGCCTTCGCATCCAGGGAAGCGTGCAGCACCTGCAGCGCTGGAATGAGGTCATTGACCGCAGCAACGGTTGCCGCAACGTGGGTTGCAGTTGGGAAGGTATCGTTCGAGGACTGGCCCATGTTCACGTGGTCGTTCGGGTGAACCTCAACACCGTTGGCCTTCGCAATCGAGGCAATGACCTCGTTGGTGTTCATGTTGGAGGAGGTTCCGGATCCGGTCTGGAACACGTCGATTGGGAATTCCGCGTCGTGCTTACCTTCGGCGATTTCCTTCGCAGCTGCGATGATCGCATCGGCCTGCTCTGCAGGCAGCAAACCACGATCCTTGTTGACCTGAGCACAAGCTGCCTTCAGCAGACCCATGGCGCGGATCTGGGTTGCCTCAAGCGGGCGGTCGGAAATTGGGAAATTTTCCACTGCGCGCTGGGTTTGTGCACGCCACAGGGCATTAACTGGTACCTTCACTTCACCCATGGTGTCGTGTTCGATGCGGAACTGTTGCTCAGTCATGAAACATCCTTTTCATACATGTCGTAGGTGTGTCTTTAGTTTACTCCCAATCGCTCACAACGGTGCGTACGCGGGTGCTTGCGAGGGGAACGGAACAGGTGTGGTTCTTGCTGCGGGGCTAGTTGATGTAGTCAAGTACGGAGTACTTCTGCAGCTTTGCCAATTGGTGCACCGATTCGATGTATCGGATGGTGCCGGAACGGGAACGCATGACTAGCGAACGGGTCACAGCGCTGTTCTGGGAGTAGCTCACTCCACGCAGCATGTCACCGTTGGTCACACCAGTTGCGACGAAGAAACAGTGATCGGAGTTTACGAGGTCATTGGTGGTGAGCACCTGGTTGAGGTCCAGTCCAGCTGCCAGTGCCTTTTCACGTTCAGCATCGCTGGTTGGGTGCAACTTGCCTTGAATTTCACCGCCGAGACATTTCATTGCTG
>JBHAQQ010000094.1:0-14530 GCA_041830435.1 Corynebacterium sp. | reverse complement strand
TAGCCACAGATGGCGCCAAACCCCTCGCGCCGACTACGACGGAGGGGCTTGCATCTGGCAAAACAACAGTAGCGGCGATTAGACGCGCGCTTGTGCACCAACCGCTTGCTGTGCAGCCGCAAACGCCGATTCACGAGCGGCAGTTGCCTCTTCCTCCGTCAGGGTGCGATCAAGCGCACGGAACTTCAGGCTGAACGTCAAGGAGCGCTTGTCGTTCCCGAGAGCCTCCGAACGATACTCGTCGAACAAGCGAATCTCTTCGAGCAGATCACCAGCACCGCTGCGCAAGGCATCTTCCACCGCTTGCGCTGGCACAGTCTCATCCACAACTACCGCGATGTCTTGCAACACACACGGATAAGCCGACAGCACAGGCCGTGGGAATTGCTCTTCGAGTGGCAACAGATCCAAGTTAATTTCCAGCGCAATGGAACGTGCTGGTAGATTCGCACGTTCACACACTTGCGGATGCAATTCGCCCGCGTGTCCAACAACGACTTCGCCGACCAGAATTTCCGCACAACGACCTGGATGCCACGGCAAGTACTCCGCATTCCGGAACGTAAATTCCACTCCTGCTGCACGAGCCACCACGCGGGCAGCTTCAAATGCGTCAACTGCCGCGAATGGTACCGCTGGACCCCAGGTACCTTGAAGTTCTCGATTGCCCGTTGCCACCATCGCCACGTGCAGTGGCTGGGCTGGCAGTGAGTCCAGGAGCTCCTGGATAGCGGCATCAGTTGGTCGCTGAGTGACCGCTGGCATTGGGGAGCCTTGGACCTGGTCGATCGGCCGGGTAACTTGCTCCACACCGTAAAGCGCCACGTCGCGTTGACCACGGGTAACATTCCGGCGGAGCGACTCAATCATCGAAGGCAACAAGGTGGTTCCGATGGTTGCATAATCCGCCTCCAACGGGTTCAAAACCTTCTTCGCTACCCGTCGTGGATCGTCTGCGTCCAATCCCCACTCGTCAAAAACATCATTGGCGATGAATGGGCTTGGCAAAATTTCCACGTATCCGGCATGTGCCATTGCATGGTTGACACTGCGACGCATACGTTGACGAGGGGTATAGCCGCGGCCCGAAGGCGCCAAAGGCACGATGGATGGGATGTCATCGAGTCCCTGCAGGCGGAGCACTTCCTCTACCAGGTCCGCTGGCATTGTCAGGTCCGGACGCCAAGTCGGAGGAACAACCTCGATCTCGCGGGCGCCGTTGGCATCCCGTTGTCCGGTTTCCTTTACGGCACAACCAACTTCCCGCAGCCGTCCAATGGTGGTGCCATCTGGGTAGACCATGCCTGCGGTCTTTCCTGGCCGGGAGGTGTGCATGGTGATGGTTGTCATGGTTGGCACTTCCCCAACCAAGGTCCGACCTTCAACGATGGTGCCGCCGGCGATGCGCTGCAACAAGGCAACGGCGAAATCCAATGCCTCGCCGATCACTGCTGGGTCGCTGCCACGCTCAAATCGGCGGGATGCTTCTGAGGAAAGCTTGTGGCGACGGCACGTCCGAGCGACGGTAATTGGATCCCAGTGTGCCGCTTCAAAGAGGACGTCGGTGGTAGTTTCGGAGATTTCTGAGGTGCTGCCGCCCATCACTCCGGCGAGCGATTGGATGCCGTTGTCATCACAGATCACTACATCTTCGGCATCCAGGGTGCGTTCCACTCCGTCCAGAGTGGTGAGTGTTTCTCCAGCGTTTGCGCGACGCACGTGCAAAGCGCCCTGTACCTGCGCCGCATCGAACGCATGCATTGGCTGTCCAAGCAGGAACATGATGTAGTTGGTGACGTCAGTCGCAGCATTGACCGGACGCTGTCCACAGAGCATCAATTCACGCTGGAGCCACAATGGGGATTGCGCATTTGGGTCGATCCCTTCAACCTTGCGCAGGCCAAAGATGGCACATTTTGCATCCGGGTCTACCTGCAAGGCATGGACCTCTCCAGTGGTGCCAGGCAACCCGGCAAACAGGTCATCCGGCAAGGCAGCCGCCGCTGGGTCCGCGACAGGGTCACGGAATTGTAGAGAGAAGCTCGACGCCAACTCCCGGGCCAGTCCGCGAGCGCTCAGGGCATAGCCGCGATCTGGGGTGATATTGACATCGAAGACGGTGTCCTCAAGTCCCAAGAACTCGCGGGCATCGTCGCCCACCTGTACGCCAGCGGCTTCCAATTCCTCTGCGCTGATGGTGATAATTCCCGGTAGTGCGTGGTTCGTGAGACCAAGCTCAGCGGCAGAACAAATCATGCCTTCCGAGGTCTTGCCATAGGTTTCGCGCGCGGCAATGGCAAAATTGCCTGGCAACACGGCGCCTGGCAGGGAAACGACAACGTAGTCACCTTCGGCGAAATTCCGCGCACCACAGACAATGTGCTGTAATTCGCCAGTACCGTTCGCTTGACCAACATTGACGTCGACATAGCGAATTGGCTTCTTGAATCCCTCAAGTTCCTCAATCTTCACCACGTGGCCAATCACGAGTGGCCCAGTGGTTGTAGGAATTGCTTCGTACCCCTCGGTCTCGAAGCCGACCTTGACAAAGCCGGCGTCGAATTCTTCCGGGGTGACGGACCAACCAGGATTGGATCGCTTCAGGATTCGAGTCAACCAGGACTGGGAAATCAGCATTGTATTCCTTTAATTAGCTTTCAGCGGCTTGGGTTACTTGAAGGTTTTGCAGGTGCGATGCAGCGGTGCAGGGCTTGCACTCGTGTGCCAGTAATGTGCCGAGCGTTAGCCACGAACACCAAATGGCTTGGTGAAACGGACATCGCCTTCCACCATGTCGCGCATATCTGGCAGGCCATTGCGGAATTGCAACGTGCGCTCAATGCCCATTCCGAAGGCAAAGCCTTGGTATTCATCAGGGTCAATGCCTGCAGCAATGAGAACGTTCGGATTGACCATTCCACATCCACCCCACTCAATCCATCCAGCGCCGCCCTTCTTGTTCGGGAACCACACGTCGACCTCCGCCGACGGTTCAGTGAACGGGAAGTAGTTTGGTCGAATACGCGTCTTGGTATCTTCCCCGAACAACGTCTTGGCAAGATGATCCAACGTTCCCTTGAGATTTGCCATGGTCAGACCCTTGTCCACGGCCAGACCCTCAACCTGGTGGAACACCGGAGTGTGGGTGGCGTCCAATTCATCTGTACGGAATACCCGGCCCGGGCAAGCGATGTAGATCGGCACGTCGCGATCAAGCATGGTACGCATCTGCACCGGAGACGTGTGCGTGCGCAGAACTTGCTTTGAGCCAGCTGGGGCAACATGGAACGTATCTTGCAACGTGCGTGCTGGGTGATCGGGAATGAAATTCAGTGCATCGAAATTGAAGTACTCTGCTTCAAGTTCTGGGCCGTCTGCAATTTCCCAACCCATGGCCACAAAAATATCGGCGATTTGCTCCGACAAGATAGTAATTGGATGTTGGGCGCCTACCTGGCCGCGCGTTGTTGGTTGCGTAACGTCAATGCGTTCCGCCTGGAGCACTTCTTCGTTTCGCTTGCGTTCGAGCAGTTCCTTTGCCTCAGCGAAAGCTTTTTCCACGCGACCGCGGGCCATGTTGACGATACGCCCGGCATCTTTGCGTTCCTCCTTCGGCAACGTGCCGAGGGAACGGCGGGCGCTTGGAATTGGGGCGTCATCTCCCAGGTGCTCACGCCGCACTTCCGCCAGCTCCTCCAGATTCGACGCTGCAGCAAATGCATCTTCAGCGGCTTGCGCTGCAGCATTCAAATGTTCTTCAGTCAGTGGAGTCACTGGTGTGTCAGACACGTGGGAATTCTCCTCATACATGGGTGTGGGATAAGGTCTCGCTTGAAATATCATACAGGGTGTTCCCGGATTTGTTGAACGCAGGAACCCTGCTGAGCTGATCCGCAGAACTATGAGTCTGCTTGGACTTTTGATTCCTGTGAGGCATGCAATGCCTTACTACTTTCGTACAAACAGATGGACGCGGCCGTCGCGAGATTCAGCGATTCTGCCCGACCGCGAATAGGAATGCGCACGCGATGATCGGCTAACGCGAGCAATTCCTCACTGAGTCCGTGGGCTTCATTGCCAAACAGCCACGCGGTAGGTTGATGCAGGAGTTGACCTGCCTCATCGAGATTCACTTCCCCATCGGCAGCCGTTGCGAGAATCTGCAAGCCTGCTGCACGAAGTTGCCCAATGACATCCTGAATATTGGTGTTGCGCGCAACTGGCAGGTGAAACATCGAACCTGCACTGGCTCGTACTGCCTTGGAGGATTGCGGATCGACGGTTTCTCCCGCAAAAATAACTGCATCAGCGCCCACGGCATCGGATACACGTACCAATGTTCCAGCGTTGCCTGGATCATTGGTTTCTACCGGAACGCTGACCAATTGTGGACGTCCTCGCAGTGCTTTGCCTGCACTCCAGAGCACCGGTTTGCAGACTGCAAAAATCCCTGGGGTATTGGCAGTATCTGACAAGTGTTGCGCTGCTCGGTCATTGATGTAGTGGACGTACACATTCATGTATCGTGCCGTCCGCACAATTGGTTCGCTGCGCACGGCAGCGGCTGGGGTGACGAACACATCAGTGGCTGCGCCAGTTGCGATTGCTGCTTCGACGGAGTTCTCACCTTCCACGATGAATAGTCCCGCTTTCTTCCGCCCTGCTGCGCGATTCAGTTTGGCTGCGTTCACTACTCTTGGGGTGCGTTCGGTAAATGGCGCGTCGGGGGTTCGTCCTAGCTCTTCATGGCCCTTGTGTTGCGCACGATCGCTGTTGGGAAGTTGTTCCGTCATGTTGGAAACTTTACACGCAAAAGCCCCCACCGCTGTCGGGCGGTGGAGGCTTATGTGAAGTTGTAACGCTGCGTGCGGGTTTCCTGGGATTAGGAAGCGGCTGGTGCGTTTACGTCTTCTGGCAGAGCAGCCTTTGCTGCTTCACACAGAGCAGAGAATGCTGCGAAATCGGTTGCAGCGAGCTCAGCGAGGATCTTGCGGTCGACCTCGATCTCAGCCAGGCGAAGACCCTGGATGAGGCGGTTGTAGGTCATGCCGTTCATGCGAGCGCCAGCGTTGATGCGCTGGATCCACAGCTTGCGGAAGTCACCCTTGCGAGCGCGACGATCGCGGAATTCGTAGGTCTTGGAGTGGAGCATCTGCTCCTTTGCCTTGCGGTACAGGCGAGAGCGCTGACCACGGTAGCCCTTAGCGGAGTTGAGTACTTCGCGACGCTTCTTCTTTGCGTTCACTGAGCGCTTTACACGTGCCACGGTGATACGTCCTTACTTTGTTCGTTGGTGTTCTTCGACGAAATGTTTATGTGTGAGCTTGAGCGCTAACGTGCTGGGTGCGTTGCACTGAAGCTGCAAACGGCTGGGCGTAAATTATGCCTTGCCCAACAGGCGCTTGATGCGCTTGGTGTCAGCTGGGGAAACGTCCTCGGTGCCCTTCAGACGACGGGTACGACGGGATGGCTTGCCCTCCAACAGGTGGCGACGGTTAGCTTGCTCACGACGCAGCTTGCCGGAACCGGTGATCTTTACGCGCTTGGCGGTGCCCTTGTGGGTCTTCTGCTTCATTTGGCAAAATCCTCAAAACTGTAATTGTTACTTGGGTGTTGGCCGAGTTACCAGGCCGGGAACTACTTCTTGCCCTTACGGACCGGTCCGAGAACCATGGTCATATTGCGACCGTCTTGCTTAGCGCGGGTCTCTACAACTCCGTACTCTTCGACATCGTTGGCGAGGCGCTCCAAGAGGCGGAAACCAAGCTCCGGGCGAGATTGCTCACGACCACGGAACATAATGGTGACCTTGACTTTCGATCCCTTTTCCAGGAAGCGAATGACATTCGACTTCTTCGTCTCATAGTCATGGTCGTCAATCTTTGGGCGGAACTTCTGCTCCTTCACCACAGTCTGCTGCTGGTTCTTCCGAGCTTCGCGAGCCTTTTGGGCCTGCTCGTACTTGAACTTGCCGTAGTCCATGATTTTCGCCACGGGTGGCTTTGCGTTCGGGGCAACCTCAACGAGGTCAAGGTCAGCTTCATAGGCTAGCTTGCGTGCGTCGTCCGTTTTGACGATGCCAACCTGTTCTCCGCCTGGACCGACGAGTCGGACCTCAGGGACTCGGATTCGGTCGTTGATGCGAGCTTCAGCGCTAATGTGAACTCCTCAGTAGCAGTGGTTACGTAATGTGTTACCGCGCCTGCGAGTGTAGATTCTCCCCCAGCCAAGTCGCCGCAAACGCGGCCACCAAACTGCTATGCACCTGTAAACGTTTGAATATTCATCATCCAAACAAAGTTGGTGCTGTACCCGCGCCCAAATCACTGCAGCTGTCTGCAGATGGTCGCCAGGTGGGAATCTCTCCACTTGCGGCCTAAGGTCCGGATGATACATCTTGCGAGATATCTATTCCTTAACCTAGGCGGTAGCTCGACAACGATAACACGAACGCCAGCGGATTTCCAAATTGACACGCAGCTACTGCAAGAGATTCGCCAGGTAGCGACCCGTATGACTGCCCTTCACCTTCGCCACATCCTCCGGGGTACCTTCCGCGACCACTTGGCCACCACCAGAACCACCTTCAGGCCCCATATCAATCACCCAGTCAGCAGCCTTAATGACATCAAGATTGTGTTCAATAATCAACACACTATTGCCCTTATCAACCAGCCCCTGAATCACCAGCATGAGCTTCCGGATATCTTCAAAGTGGAGGCCAGTGGTCGGCTCATCGAGAATATAGATGGTCCGACCATTCGATCGTTTCTGCAGTTCGGCAGCCAACTTCACACGTTGCGCTTCGCCTCCGGACAATGTAGTGGCAGACTGACCCAACCGTACATACCCCAATCCCACATCAACGAGCGTATTGAGATACCGAGAAATCGACGTTACCGGTTCAAAGAATTCCGCCGCTTCCGAAATTGGCATGTCCAAGACTTCGGAAATGTTCTTCCCCTTGTATCGAACTTCCAAGGTTTCCCGGTTGTACCGCGCCCCGTCACACACCTCACAAGGAACGTACACGTCCGGGAGGAAATTCATTTCAATCTTCAACGTTCCATCACCTTGGCACGCCTCGCAACGCCCGCCCTTCACGTTGAACGAAAACCGCCCAGGCCCATACCCACGAACCTTTGCCTCCGCAGTTTCAGCAAAGAGCTTGCGAACCTTATCAAACACCCCGGTGTAGGTCGCTGGGTTCGAACGCGGTGTGCGCCCAATCGGACTCTGATCCACCTGCACCAACTTATCCAGGTGTTCCAGACCTTCAACCGCCTTATGATGTCCCGGCACCAACCGCGATCGATTGAGTTCATTACTCAACACCTTGGCAACAATGCCATTGACCATCGACGACTTTCCAGAACCCGAAACACCCGTCACGCACGTCAAGACTCCCAGCGGAAACTCCACATCAACCATCTTGAGGTTGTTTTCCTCCGCACCTATAACTCGCAACATACGATCACGATCAATTGGTCGGCGCTGGTCAGGAACTGCGAGTACCCGCTTGCCGCTCAAATATTGCCCGGTAATCGATGCTGGCGCATCGACAATGCCGGCAGGCGCACCTTGGTACACAATCTCACCACCAAACTCACCTGCCCGTGGACCAATGTCCACCAGCCAATCTGCGGTGCGAATCGTATCCTCGTCATGTTCAACGACAATCAAGGTATTACCCAAGTCGCGCAGATGCTCCAACGTGCGAATCAACCGTTCATTGTCGCGTTGGTGCAATCCAATTGACGGCTCATCAAGCACATACAGCACGCCCGCCAAGCCCGAACCGATCTGTGTCGCCAACCGGATGCGCTGCGCCTCACCTCCCGACAACGTGCCGGCGGAACGCGACAAGGACAAGTAGTTCAAGCCAACGTCCAACAAGAACGTCAAGCGTGCCTGAATTTCCCGCAGCACCGCACCAGCAATCATTTCCTCACGTTTGTTCAACGTGAGTGCATTCAGGAAAGCTGCGGCGTCGTGAATCGACAAATCCGACAACTCAGCAATAGACAACGCCCGATCCCCGCTGGCGATAGTCACCGCCAACACCTCCGGCTTCAACCGCGCTCCACCACAAGCCTGGCACGGCACCTCACGCATGTACGCCTGATAGCGATCCTTCGACCACTCCGAATCCGTCTCATCCACCTTGCGCTTCAAAAACGGCAGTACGCCCTCGAACGCAGCAGAATAATTCCGACCCCGCCCATAACGATTCCGGAAATTCACCGTGATCTGCGTGTCATGGCCCAACAGCAACGCCTGCCGCTGTTCCGCCGTCAACGAACTCCAAGCAGCCTTTGGATCAAAGCCCATCGCATTGCCCAACGCGGTGATCAACTTATCGAAATACTTCGAGTTCGGTGAACCAGCCCACGGCGCAATAGCCTTCAGCACCGGCGCATCAGGATTAGGAATTACCAGCTTCTCATCCACCTCCAAGGCCGTACCCAAACCGTCACAATCAGGGCAAGCACCATACGGCGAGTTAAACGAAAACGTCCGCGGCTCCAGCTCATCCAACGCCATCGGGTGACCATTTGGGCAAGCCATCTTCTCCGAAAACCGTCGATAGCGCTGCGGATCAGCCTCATCCAACCCAACGAAATCCAGCACCACCACCCCATCAGCCAGATTCAATGCCGTTTCAATGGAATCATGCAACCGCTGACGCTGCGTCGCTTTGACCTGCAAACGGTCGACCACCACATCAATATCGTGCTTCACCTGCTTCTTCAACGTAGGCGGCTCAGCGAGGGAATACACCTCCCCATCAACCTTGACACGCGAGTAGCCCTGCGCAGCCAAATCCTCAAAAAGATCTACGAACTCCCCCTTACGAGTCCGCACCACTGGGGCCAAAACTTGAAACTTCTGCCCCTCCTCAAGGCCCAAGACTTGATCAACAATTTCTTGAGCAGACTGCCGCTGAATAACTTCACCACATTCTGGACAATGCGGCGTACCTGTCCGCGCGTACAGCAAGCGGAGGTAATCAAAAATTTCCGTCACCGTGCCAACCGTCGAACGCGGATTGCGGTTTGTGGACTTCTGGTCAATCGAAACAGCCGGCGACAACCCCTCGATCAGCTCCACATCAGGCTTATCCATCCGCCCCAAGAACATGCGGGCATAGGAGCTCAACGACTCAACGTAGCGCCGCTGCCCTTCGGCAAAAATTGTGTCAAAGGCCAACGACGACTTACCCGAACCCGAAAGGCCCGTAAACACAATCATCGCGTCACGTGGCAAATCAATATCCACGCCCTTCAAATTGTGCTCCCGAGCACCACGAACAATGAGCTGATCAGCCACGTGCATCTTCCCTAAAGTATTGACCAAGCGACCGGAAGCTCAGGACAATATTGATCTACTATCGATCTACTTCCGCCGCATTTTCTCGAACGCCTATTCTAACACCTCTGCGTACGTGGCAGTGAGCGCCGACCGTGCACCTATGAGCAACCACCGGGTGTATTGTGGTGCGCATGTCCAATTCTGATCATCTCGCAACCGAGCAAGCACATCTCGACATGCTGCTGGCCATTGTGGATGATCGACGCACACGTATCGAAGCCCGGTTACGTGAAGTCCGAAAAGAAGCCGACATCGATGATCCGCAGGGACTGTTGGCCCGTGACCGGGAAGCCGCGGAACTCGCCGACCGACTGGCCACACTCAGCGCAGCCGACATGGGGCTCATGTTTGGCCGCATTGACGTGGAAGATCCAACCGACCCAGAACCGGACAATCCACTAACACTTCCAGATGGTCGCGTTCTTGACCGCCGATACATTGGCCGCATTGGAGTGCACGATACCGACGAGCACATGCGCACCTTGCTGATGGACTGGCGAGCACCGATGGCACGGCCGTTCTATCTGGCTACGGCGCTGGACCCGATGGGTGTCCACGCACGACGTACCATCACCACACGCGGACGGAAAGTCACCCGCGTCAGCGACGGCGATGACGCGAATATCGCCTCCGATCAGGTCCTTATGGAGGCCATTACGGCGACACGCGGGGAGCATATGCGCGACATCGTAGCCACGATTGCCGCTGAACAGGACACGATTATCCGCTCGCCATATAAGGGGATCACGGTTGTTCAGGGCGCGCCGGGAACTGGAAAGACAGCCGTGGCGCTGCACCGGGCGGCCTACGTGTTGTACACGTGGCGTGAACAGCTGGCGAAAACTGGTGTGCTGATTGTAGGCCCGAATGCCCGGTTCCTGGAGTACATTTCTCAAGTGCTACCGTCGCTTGGCGAGACTGGGGTGGTGTTGGCAACGCCTGGGTCGTTGTTGCCTGGTCTGCAGACGATTCCTGAACTCGATGTCGTCGCGCAGGAGGTCAAGGGCTCTCCGGAAATGTTGCATATCCTGAATTTGGCATTGCAATCGTTCCAACGCGTTCCTGACGAGACGATGACCGTGCAATTCGATGGGGTTGCCGTTGCTATCACTGCGAACATGGTGCGTGGTGCGCGGACGCGCGCTCGACGGAGTAGGAAACCACATAATCTTGCACGGGCAGCATTTGCTGAAGCACTCACCCATGCAGTGACTGCGGCTCTGGTGAAGCAGATCGGAGCGGATCCATTGGGCGGGGCGAATCTGCTTTCTGCCGCCGACCAGGCACAACTGCATGACGATATCGCGGCGGATACAGTGTTGCACGAACTTGTCGACCGTTTCTGGCCGCGGGTTACTCCGGAGGACGTGCTTGCGACACTGTATTCGGACAACGCGGTCTGGCAAGCAGCCACCTCGGAGTATGACGACCTCACTCGCCGCGCATTGTGGCGACCGACAGCCCCAAACGAGTGGACAGAGGCCGATGCGCCATTGTTAGACGAGCTCGCGGACATGATCGGGATCACCGACGACGCCGCACTGGCCGCAGCTGAACGTGAACAATGGCTTGAACAAATCACCGAAGCGCAAGAAGCTCTCGATATTTTGGCAGGATCGGCATCCCAGGATCTGGACGACGGGTTCGCACCCGAAATTCTCATGGCCTATGACGTTGTGGATGCAGAATCCCTTGCGAAGCGGCATCAGGTGGTGGATGAGCGCTCCACTGCGCAACGCGCCGCTGCTGATCAGCGTTGGGCCTATGGGCACATCATTGTCGATGAGGCTCAGGAACTTTCCGCAATGGCCTGGCGCATGATTACTAGGCGTAGTCCAAACCGCTGGATGACACTGGTTGGTGATCCGGCGCAGACGGCAAATCCCGGCGGTGTGGAAACGTGGGATGCCTTGCTTCACGATGTGGTTGGCGATCGCTGGCAATTACATCACTTGAGTGTTAATTACCGCACCCCGGCTGATATTGCGGCCCTAGCGACCGATGTCTTAGCTGATGTTGCACCAGAGCAACAACCTCCGGTTGCCCTCCGGGATACCGGAACCGGGGTTCGCATTCACCATGTCGATGCCGAAGATGTGGCTGCCGCAGTAGAGGCAGCACAGCGTGCAGCGCAATCACGGAGCCCAGGGGGTCTCGTTGGGGTGATCCAAGCTGCAGACCTTGCCGACGTCAAGGGCCTGGAATTTGACGAAGTGATTTTGGTGGAACCAGCCGAATTTCTCGAAACGAGTCCCCAAGGGCTAGCAAACCTCTACGTAGCGCTCACCCGCGCAACGCAAGGGCTCACCATTATCCACAGCCAACCACTTCCCTACGACTGGCAGGCCACCGCATAGGAACCTAGTCCACCGTGTGAACAATCATCACATCACAGTCCGACTGCCGCGCCACATCAGCAGGAACTGAACCCAGCAAGCGACCAGTCAAGGTATTAATCCCCCGGTTGCCAACCACCAACAAATCGGCCTTCTCAGCGTTCACTACCTCCATCAATGCAGTCACCGGCGCACCTGCCTGCATGACGGCACGAACGTCCAGTTCAACGCCATGTTCGCGCCCGGCATCCACAGCTTGATCCACCGCAGCCGCCAAAACCTCTTGAGCCACTGGACGGCCAACCACCGCTCGCGAGTCGGCTCGCACGGAAGCATCAGCAGCCACAGCATCCTCGTAATACGCACTTGCCAAAATCAGCTCAGCGTGAAATTTCGCAGCGATCGACGCCGCTCGACGCACCGCCAAAAACGAAGACTCAGAGCCATCCGTACCTACGACAACTTTGGTGTACATACCGCCCATCCTACTTAAACACCGGCATCCTTCATGCCGCGCAATTCCTTCTTCAAATCCATAATTTCATCTCGCAAACGCCCCGCCAATTCAAACTTCAACTCACGAGCAGCCTCCTTCATCTGCTGCGTCAGATCCGCAATCAGTTTTTCCAAATCCACGCGGGCCGTTGGACGCTCACCATGCATCAACGCAGCAGGATCCGAAGCAGCAAACCCAGCATCCTCCTCCCCATGAAACTCCGCCACCGTATCCAAAATATCTGCAATCTTCTTTCGCAAGGGTTGCGGATCGATACCATGTTCCTCGTTGTAAGCGATCTGCTTGGCTCGGCGTCGATCGGTCTCTTCGATTGCGTAAGCCATCGAATCCGTAACCTTATCCGCATACATGATGACCTCGCCCGAAACATTACGAGCAGCGCGGCCAATCGTCTGAATCAGCGAACGCGTCGAACGCAGGAACCCTTCCTTATCCGCATCCAAAATCGCCACCAACGAAACTTCCGGCAAGTCCAAACCCTCACGCAACAAGTTGATACCAACCAGCACGTCGTACTCCCCCAACCGTAACTGCCGCAACAATTCCACTCGGCGCAACGTGTCAATATCGGAGTGCATATAGCGCACCCGAATGCCATGTTCCAGCAAGTAATCCGTCAGATCCTCAGCCATGCGCTTCGTCAACGTCGTCACCAGGACGCGTTCATCCTTCGCTGTACGCAAACGAATCTGCTCCATCAGATCATCAATCTGCCCCTGCGTTGGCTTCACCTCAATCTTCGGATCCACCAAGCCAGTAGGTCGAATCACCTGCTCCACAAATTCCCCACCAGCAGCCGCAATCTCATAATCACCGGGTGTGGCCGACAAGTACACACACTGCCCTTTACGGTCGTCGAACTCCTCCCACGTCAACGGCCGGTTATCCAACGCGCTCGGCAAGCGGAACCCATGCTCAACCAGATTCCGCTTGCGGGACGCATCCCCCTCAAACATGCCACCAATCTGCGGCACCGTCACGTGAGACTCATCAATAATCGTGAGGAAATCCTCCGGAAAATAATCGATCAACGTCGCCGGGGCTGAACCGGCCTCGCGACCATCAATATGCCGTGAATAATTCTCAATACCACTCGTGAATCCGACTTGTTGGATCATCTCAATGTCGTATTCCGTCCGCATGCGCAGCCGCTGCGCCTCCAGCAGCTTGCCTTGCGCCTCAAACTGTGCAAGCCGCTGTTCAAGTTCCGCGCGGATATCCTCAATAGCTTTCTCCATCCGCTCCGGGCTGGCAACATAGTGCGTCGCAGGAAAAATGCGCAGTTCCTCCACCTGGCGAATTACCTCACCCGTCAGCGGGTGAATGTAGTACAAGGCATCGATTTCATCGCCGAAGAACTCCACGCGAACTGCCAATTCTTCATACGCCGGAATCACATCCACCGTGTCGCCCTTCACTCGGAATGTTCCGCGGGTAAAGGCCACATCGTTGCGGGAGTATTGAATATCCACCAGCAGGCGCAAAAAGCGATCTCGTTCAATCTCTTCCCCGACAGTCAACATTGCCGAGCGGTCCAAATAGGATTGCGGAGTACCCAAACCGTAGATGCAGGAAACCGAGGACACCACCACCACGTCACGGCGGGACAACAGGGCCGACGTTGCCGAGTGGCGAAGGCGCTCTACGTCCTCGTTGATAGAGGAATCCTTTTCAATGTAGGTATCGGTTTGGGCGATATATGCCTCTGGTTGGTAGTAGTCGTAGTAGGACACGAAATACTCCACCGCGTTATTTGGCAGGAGCGACCGCAACTCATTTGCCAATTGGGCAGCCAGGGTTTTATTTGGCGCCATGACCAAAGTGGGGCGCTGTACTTGTTCGATGAGCCAGGCGGCGGTGGCTGACTTACCTGTGCCTGTTGCGCCGAGCAGCACAATATCGCGTTCCCCCCGGTTCAAGCGTTCGGTGAGTTCACGAATTGCCGCTGGCTGGTCACCAGCTGGCTGATACTCGCTGATGACCTCGAATTTGCCTTGTGCGCGCTCAATTTCCCCAACTGGGCGGAACACTGAATGTGGGAACGTCGTGTTCAAGGACTCGATATCGGTTGCAGTGGATTCCGAACGTTCCGCGGGGATTTCATGAGGAAAGGCCATGCGGCTAGTTTATGCGAGTTTCTCCATCAGTTGCTTGTGAAATGCATCAACCTGGGCCACCAGTTCCGCGGTTGTGCCGTTGTTATCCAGCACCGTGTCTGCTGCCGCAAGTCGAGTCGCGCGATCAACCTGCGCCGCTATTCGACGCCGGGCATCCGCTTCGTCAATCCCCCGATATGTCACCAAGC
>JBHAQQ010000093.1:0-8633 GCA_041830435.1 Corynebacterium sp. | reverse complement strand
GGGGAAACACGATCCAGGTATTCACCAGCAAAGATGTCCCACATCGCCTTGGAGGAAACTTCGCCGCCTTCGGCGTCGGTCACTCCCTGAACCACGGCGGAGAATTCAACCTGCATTGGGCGCGGCAGGTCGATGCTGTGGTCGGTCTTCATGATGTACGCCACGCCACCCTTGCCGGACTGGGAATTCACACGGATCACGGCTTCGTAAGAACGGCCGATGTCCTTCGGGTCGATTGGCAGGTAAGGAACCTCCCACAGCTTCTCGCGCAGTTCTTCATCAGTAACGCTCTTCGCGGTGGCACCTTCGCGTACCGAAGCGGCCAGTGCGTCGATGCCCTTGTTGATTGCATCCTGGTGGGAACCGGAGAAGGCGGTGAATACCAGGTCACCGCCGTATGGGTGACGCTCAGGGACAACCAGCTGGTTGCAGTATTCCACTGTGCGGCGAATCTGCTCAATATCGCTGAAATCGATCTGTGGATCCACACCTTGGGTCAGCATGTTCAGGCCCAGGGTGACCAGGCAAACGTTGCCGGTGCGCTCACCGTTGCCAAAGAGGCAGCCTTCAATACGGTCAGCGCCGGCCATATAGCCCAACTCGGCGGCAGCCACACCGGTACCGCGGTCGTTGTGTGGGTGGAGGGACAGAATGATGCTGTCGCGACGGTTCAGGTTGCGGTGCATCCACTCGATCGAGTCTGCGTACACATTCGGGGTAATCATCTCAACGGTCGATGGCAAGTTGAGGATGATTGGGTTCTCTGGAGTTGGGTCCATGACCTCAACTACTGCGTCGCAAACTTCCTTAGCGTAGGCAACTTCGGTGCCGGTGAAGGACTCTGGGGAGTACTCCCAGCGCCAATTGGTGTCTGGGTATTCCGTTGCCAGGTTCTTGATCAGCTCGGCGGCGTCGGTTGCGAGCTTCTTGATTGCTTCGCGGTCCTTCCGGAATACCACGCGGCGCTGCAGTTTGGAGGTGGAGTTGTAGAAGTGAACAATTACGTTCTTTGCACCGGCGCAGGCTTCGAAGGTGCGGCGGATCAGGTGTTCGCGGGCTTGCACCAGTACCTGGATGGTGACATCGTCTGGGATCATATTGTTTTCAATGATCTCGCGGACGAAGTCGAAATCGGTTTGCGAAGCGGATGGGAAGCCCACCTCAATTTCCTTGTAGCCCATGTTGACCAGCAGTTCGAACATGCGGCGCTTGCGCTCTGGGCTCATTGGGTCGATCAGTGCCTGGTTGCCGTCGCGCAGATCCACTGCACACCATTGTGGGGCGCGGTCGATCACCTTGTTTGGCCAGGTGCGGTCCGGCAGAGTGATGTGGTCGACTTCTTCGAAGAATGGTTGGTAGCGGTCGCGTGGCATCGCGGAGTTGCGCTGCTTGTTCCAGGCTGGCTGGTCGGTTGGGATTTCACCTGCTGGTTTGATGATGCGGGCAGGGGCGGAGATGTATGCGTCGTTGGCCATTGGGGGTCCTTGGTTTCGTAGTGCAGCGTGCGTGCGCTGTTCGACCGGCGCGCGTGTCTCCGCGACGGGCTGCCGGTCGAGTTAGACCTGTATCCCGCCGCGGCACAGAAGGAGGGTGCGCGCGTATGCGATCATGCCAATCACTATAGCGGGTGTTGTGGGGTGCGTCATGTTTTCCCCCTATTTGTTTCCGACGCCGCTTTCCGCCAGCCCCGCGTCCTTTGGTGATGAAGGATGCGCCGTGAGGCGACTCAACACCACGGTGGCGAACAGCATGATTGCCGTTGCCCCGGCCATGAGGAGCCAACCCCAGCCGTGGACATCAAAGTATTCCTTCAGCACTGCGTATCCCAATGCGAATGCCACGAGGGGCTCCACAACGGTCATTGCTGGCAAGGAGGTTTTCAACGCGCCCGCATTGAAGCTTGCTTGTTGCACACTGGTGCCGATCACGGCACCTGCAATGAGCGAATAGAGTTCCCAACTGGAAACCAGGCCCACGAGGCCGGTGGTGGTGTAGATGTCCACCACCGCCTTAGACAAGACTGCGACGTATCCCATGATCGCGCCGGTGGTGCCGCCAAGGAGCACTCCGCGCCAGGTGCCGTGAAGGCGTCGCGCCACCATGTATATGACGGTGAGGACTGCGGCGCCGACGGAAAGGCAAGACAGCCAGGTGTCGAGTTCGGGTTCTTGATGCCCGGGGAGCGGGGAGCCATAAATAACGATCACGCCCACTGCGATTGTGAGGATGCCCGCCCAGAACAGTTCACGTTTGGATAGGCGTCGTCGGTCATAGAGGGAGGATAACGGCAGGGTAAGCATGAGACTCAGCACCAGGATGGGCTGCACGATCAGCAGCGTTCCGTAGCTGAGGGCAATGATTTGGAGAAAGTATCCCAGGAATGCTGCAGACAATCCTGCCCACCAGATAGGGAGACGGATGGCGTCGACAATGGCCCCGGTGCGGTTGGTGCCCGAGGTGAGCGCCACGCGGTGGCGGATGACGGTGCCCCAAGCGATCGACAACGCACTCGCAAATGCGAAGGCAACGGCGAGCGTGTTGTTGGGGGTGATGGCCAATGGTTCCATGACGGTATTCAGCGTAACCGATGTGCGCTGTGTCCTCGGGAGTTAGCGGTGGTCACTGCGAACTGTGTCGCTAGTCAGTGTTATTGTTATGGGGCAATGAATGCTGCGGCGCGGAGTGCTGCAGTGTAGGAACGTGAGAGCTTTCGGTCCGGTGTGTTGCTGGGCCGGGTTGGACCTCGGAAAGGGCGTGGCCCGTGGCGCTGATCGTACAGAAGTATGGTGGTTCGTCGCTGGAGAGTGCAGAGCGAATTCGCCGTGTGGCGGAGCGGATCGTGGAAACCAAGAAGCAGGGCCACGATGTGGTAGTTGTCTGCTCGGCTATGGGCGACACGACCGACGAATTGTTGGACTTGGCTGAGCAGGTCAATCCAGTTCCCCCTGCCCGCGAGATGGACATGTTGCTGACTGCCGGTGAGCGCATTTCGAATGCGCTGGTGGCGATGGCGATTGAATCCTTCGGTGCGGAGGCGCAATCCTTTACGGGTTCACAGGCGGGTGTGTTGACCACTGAGCGTCACGGCAATGCGCGCATTGTTGATGTCACGCCAGGTCGTGTGCGTGAGGCGTTGGATGAGGGCAAGATTTGTTTGGTTGCCGGGTTCCAGGGTGTGAACCGGGAAACTCGCGATGTGACCACGCTGGGCCGTGGTGGGTCCGACGCCACAGCGGTAGCGCTGGCCGCTGCCTTGAAGGCAGATGTGTGCGAGATCTACTCCGACGTTGACGGTGTGTACACCGCCGATCCGCGCATTGTGCGCAACGCCAAGAAGTTGGACAGCATCAGCTTCGAAGAAATGTTGGAAATGGCTGCGGTGGGCGCGAAGGTGCTCATGTTGCGCAGTGTTGAGTATGCTCGCGCGTTCAATGTGCCACTGCGCGTTCGCTCGTCCTATAGCACGGACATTGGCACCTTAGTTTCCGGATCTATGGAGGATATTCCTGTGGAAGAAGCAGTATTGACCGGTGTGGCTCATGACCGCTCCGAAGCGAAGATCACCGTATTGGGCATCCCTGATACTCCAGGTGAAGCGGCAAAGGTATTCCGCGCAGTGGCAGATGCCGAAATCAACATTGACATGGTGCTGCAGAACATCTCCAAGCTGGACAGCAACCGCACCGACATCACGTTCACCTGCCCACGGGAGGACGCTTCCCGCGCCGTGCAATTGCTGAAGGCAATGGCGGCGGACGCAGATTGGCAGGATGTGCTGTTCGATGATCACATTGGCAAGGTTTCCTTGGTGGGTGCCGGAATGAAGTCCCACCCTGGTGTGACCGCTGATTTCTGTGAGGCGTTGCGTGATGCCGGTGTGAACATCGAGCTGATCAGCACCTCTGAGATTCGTATTTCCGTGTTGATCCGCGATACCGATGTGGACAAGGCCGTTGTGGCAATCCACGATCGATTCCAGCTTGGTGGCGAGGAAGAAGCCACCGTTTACGCTGGTACCGGCCGCTAATTCTGCCCGCTGGGCAGGAATGCTCCGGGATGCTATAGCCGGCGTTGCTCCTGGGCTGCTGGTGCAGCCCGCAATCTTGAAAGGACTCCCCATGACCACCATCGCAGTTGTTGGTGCCACTGGCCAGGTTGGCCAAGTAATGCGTTCCATCCTCGAAGAACGAAATTTCCCAGCAGACACCGTGCGATTCTTCGCTTCTGCTCGTTCTGCAGGGAAGGAATTGGAGTTCCGTGGCAAGCCGGTAGTTGTGGAAGACGTAGCGGCTGCGACGGTGGAAAGCCTGGCAGGCATCGACATTGCACTGTTCTCCGCCGGTGGTGGCACGTCCCGCGAATATGCACCGTTGTTTGCCGCAGCCGGTGCAGTGGTCGTGGATAACTCTTCCGCTTGGCGTAAGGATCCCGAAGTGCCACTCGTGGTATCCGAGGTGAATCCAACAGAGGTGAAGAACACCCCGAAGGGCATCATCGCTAACCCGAACTGCACCACCATGGCAGCAATGCCAGTATTGGCACCATTGCACAAGGAGGCTGGCCTGGTTCGTCTCCACGTATCCTCCTACCAGGCAGTTTCTGGCTCTGGTGTGGCTGGTGTGTCCACCCTGGCTCAACAAATTCGTGACAACGTTGATGTGATGGAACAACTCGCACACGACGGTTCCGCACTGCAAGCAGCGGATTTCGGCCCATACGTTGCGCCGATTGCGTTCAACGCCCTCCCATTTGCCGGCGCACTGGTTGAGGATGGCTCCTTGGAAACCGATGAGGAGCAAAAACTACGCAACGAATCCCGCAAGATCCTCGACATCCCAGAATTGCTGGTTGCAGGCACCTGCGTGCGTGTCCCAGTGTTCACTGGCCACACTATGACCATTCACGCCGAGTTCGCCAATGCACTCAGCGTAGAGCGAGCAAAAGAACTGCTTGCACAAGCCCCAGGCGTGCAGGTTGTTGATGTGCCAACCCCATTGGCAGCAGCCGGAGTGGATGACTCCCTGGTTGGTCGTATCCGCCAAGACCAATCCATCGACGGAGGTCGTGGCCTGGTGCTGGTGGTCTCTGGCGACAACCTGCGCAAGGGTGCAGCATTGAACACCATTCAAATTGCAGAGCTGTTGGTCTAACCCCTACAACACGCAAACCCTCGAGCGCGAGGTGGGCAGGCGCGAACTCTAGTCGCCTGCCCCTTTGCATACCTAGCTACAGCAACCAGGAGCACAACGCACACCATTGCGCGTTGCGCCCAGATCAGGGCAACGTTGCAACTTGGCAGCAAGAGCAGCCGCAGCGGCTTGGGCCTCATCATGAACCACCGGTGCGCCCAGCCCCAAGGCCTGAACCGGGTCAGCAACCGAACCATTGTTGCCCGTCTCGCCCGCAGTGAAGGCAGCATCAGCAACGGATTCCGCCAAGTCCACCACCATCCGCGCAAACGTGGCCGTCAACCCCGGAGTTGCTGCGCGAATAAACGGTACACCTGCTTCCGCAGCAGCGGCTTTCGCCTCCGTATCCAAATCCCACACCACCTCGATGTGGTCGGTAATGAAACCAATCGGGCACAACACAATGCCGCGAGTAATGCCAGCTTCCACACGAGCTTCAATATGGTCACAAATATCTGGTTCGAGCCAAGGAATATGCGGAGCACCCGAACGGGACTGCCACACCAGCTCTACAGACGGAGCCCCAGCTTCCTCGCCCTTCGCCCCGTCTTTGACCTCATGCTTCCCAACCCAACCAAGAGAAGCACCCGCGCCAATCGAACCAGCAAACGAACTTGCGGCTTGCACCAGGCGCGCAGCATCGAGCACCTGCTCCGAGTACAAATTGCCACCCAACTGGGCAGGACCCGCAGCATCATCAGCTGAAAGCGGCACGGAGTGCGCAACGAACACCAGATCAATGCCGTCATCGCTACCCGCATCGGCGGCAACTTCTGCCGCAAGTTCCTCACGGGCACGATCCACTGCCGCCGCGAACTCCGCAATCAGTGCCGGGTGCGCATGGAATTGCGGCAAACGAACCACCTCCGGCGCCGCCACCCCAGCCTGCTCACAAGCTGCCAAGCCGCGGGCAATGTCCTCCTGGTACTGCGCACAGCCGGAATAGCCACCCCAGGCGGAAGTAGCGAACACGAGCACTTCTTCCACACCATCGCGAGCCATCTGCACCATCGCATCTTCCACGAATGGTTCCCAGTTGCGATTACCGAAATACACCGGCCAATCTAGCCCCCTCGCCGCGATCTCGGCCCGTAGATTCTCAATGATTTGCAGGTTTTGCTTATTGATCGGTGAGGCTCCGCCAAGCGTGAAATAGTGCTCGCCTACCGCTTCGAGGCGTTCCCGTGGAATACCACGCCCCCGGGTGACATTCTCCAAGAACGGTACAACTTCTTCAGCCTTATTTGGTCCACCGAAAGAGAGCAGCAACAAGGCACGTTTGGCGTTGGGGTTTGTCATAATCTTCTAGCTTACTGAAGCCTGGCCACCTGGCTGCGTTCCACCACTCGCAGGCCCGGCCATTTCTACCAATTCAGCACGAGCGCGGGCCACCCGGCTCCGAATAGTTCCCACGCGCACATTGGCGATATGGGCAGCTTCGGCGTAGGAGTAACCCAGTAGCTGGGTAAGAATCAACGCCTCACGTCGCTCTGGATCAAGCTGCTGGAGGAGCATCTTGGTATCAGCCCATTCTGCCCAAGCCGTCGATCCCACACCATCAACTGCTGAACGGGATGCAGCCAAGGAATCATCTGGGTGATCGTCCGAATCAAACCCATGAGCAACGGAAGCTGCAGCATCGCGGTGTTCCTTCTTCAAGGAATCCACCCACGTACGCCGCGCGATGGCCAATAGCCACGTGCGGGCAGAAGAACGAGCAGCGAAGGTTGGCAAAGCCTTCAGCACCCGGAGGTACGTCTCTTGGGTGAGGTCGTCTGCCTGGTCGGTGTTCGCCAGGTACGCCAAGAGCCGCCACACGTCCGTATGTGTGGCGGCGATGAACGCATTCAATGCTTCCCGATCGCCTCGACCTGCTTGGAGGGCGAGCTGCGTCACGTGGGCGTCGTGCTCACTCCGATCCGGGTGAGCTCCATGGTCACCGCCACGGTCCGGGCGACCCCGGTGATCCTGGAGCTCCGATCCAAAGTTCGAACGACGCTGCCCACGGTGGGCGGCAGAATTCTTCCGATTCACGGGCGAACTGGCGGACGCTTATTCTCGGTGGCGTTAGCCTGCGAGACCTTCGACGGTAACGTCGATGTCGCCGCGCATTGCCTTGGAGTATGGGCAGAATGCGTGGGCGCTTGCCACGAGGGACTCAGCCTCTTCTGGGCTCACACCAAAGACGGTTGCCTTGATGTGTGCAGCCAGGCGGAAGCCTTCTTCAACCTTGTTGAGGGTCATGCTGACATTAACCTCTGGGGTTTGTTCAACCTTCACTCCAGCATTACGCAGCGTGAGTTGCAGCGCGCCGTTGAAGCAGCTTGCCCAGCCAGCTGCAACCAGCTGCTCAGGGTTGGTGCCGTCGCCGTTGCCGCCCAGTTCTGCCGGTGGGGCTACCTTGACATCAAGCTTCTTATCGTCGGTTGCAACGCGGCCGTCGCGGCCGCCACCGGTGGAGGTTGCGGAGGTGGTGTACAGTGCCTGGCTCATGGGGAGCTCCTTCGTTGAGGGTGATTTTTTCGGATGCATCTGGATGCATCTGTCTGCGTAGCACGAAACGTGCGTACTACTTTCAGTTCTACCGGAAAACCGCGCGTTGCGTAGGCAGCGCGCGGTAGTTGGCGAATCGGTACGTGGCTATTTTGGCTCTTTGGCTCGTTGACCACCAGAGAGTGGCACGGTGTGGTCCCAGTGGGTGGCGTGGAGTGCACGGCCCATCACGTAGGAGCCCACCGCACCAACCACGAGGAGCGCGACAATTGCCAGCACTGCACGTATGACCAGTCCAATGGCAAAGCCTTCGGTGGCGATCGTGTACACCAAATTTGCGCTGATCAGGAGTGGAATGCCCACTCCTACGGCAGGACCGATCATATTCACCTGGGAGAGCGCGTCCGGTGCCAGGTACATGGCGCGGGCGCTGACGAATACGAAAATGGCCCCCAGGATGGCGAGTGTCCCGGCCAGGATGGCGGCGAACCAGGATGGTTCGTGGAAGGTTTTGAGTTCACCTGCGCCTGCTGCGAGGATGTTCGCTTCGGTGAGGAGCGTGTGCATGGTGTTGAGTCCTGGCGTGGTTGGGGTTTGCAGGGTGGTCATGTGGTTATCGCCTTCCGCGTGTGATGATGCGGGCGTTGGCCATGGTCGAGAGGGCACCGAAGAGGCCGGCGAAGATGGCCACCTCGAAGGTGATGGCGGTGCGGTTGTACATGGAGTAGCACAGGAACAGTGCCACCATCGCCATGAAGACCATGTCGGCGAGGACGGCGCGCCGGGCGTCGTTGTGGGTGGTCACCGCTCGCCAGAGGACGGTCATGAGCGCAATGACCACGATCACGGCGGCGGTGCCGATCATGATGTCGAGCAAGCCGGTGGGGGTCATAGGCTGTCCTTCCTGTTGCGTTTGCGGAGTTTGCGGCGTTTGGCGCGTGCTTTTTCTTC
>JBHAQQ010000092.1:0-4050 GCA_041830435.1 Corynebacterium sp. | reverse complement strand
GTTGGCGATGGCGACGTGTTTGAAAGTCCCACCGGCATGACCTTCCAAACCCCGCGCGGCGTGTACGTGGATTCCACCTCTGGCAACGTGTGGATTGTGGATTCCAGCCGCAACGGCTACACCCAATTTGATGCCGATGGCAACGTGATCCAAACCTACAAGCCCACCGGCGCTGGAGCACTTACTGAGCCCTATGGCATTGATGCATACGGCGATGAACTGTTTGTGACCTCCTACAATCAGAAGATCAATGTGTATGACAAGGCAACGGGCGAGTTCAAGCGTTCCATTCCTACCGCGCAGGCACCGTGGGGCATGTCCATTGACCAAAACACCGGCAACATCTACGTTGCAATGCACCAATACCAGCGTTCAATCCGCGTGTTTGACCAGCAGGGAAATCGCTTGCAGGACATCGTGATCCCTACGGATTTCACACGCAACGAAGATGGCACCATCACCGCCACCGCCGCGCCAATGGGTGATGACGCCGCATGGCGCGAGCGCGGACACGCCTTTGGCGTGACCTTTGACGAGGAGCGCAACCTCATCATCGCGTGGGATCAAAACGGCCAGTCCCGTGACGCATTCAAGGGTGTTACCGACGCAGACGCTGTGGATTACACCGATGACGGCGGCCGAATCTGGTTCTTCAATGCAACCACCGGCGAGCCGGTAGATGTGCTTCAGCTCGACGTAGTAGACAACCTGGGCAACCTGTGGAACGGCAGCATTGGTAAGCAATCCCCACGCGGAGTGGTGATGGACTCCCGCGGTTTGGTGTACGCCACCACGCAGCAGTGGGACGGCGCGGACCGTGACCCGCGAGTGATCTCCCGCGTGCAGATTTACGGCAAGACCCCAGATCCAGTGACCGACGCCAAGGCCACGATGTTCAACCGGGTGAACACCTCCCCGGCCACTGACGCAGACGGCTCCCCTATTTTTGATGAGCAGGGCAATCCTGTGATGGAAGACCAAGTGGAGTCCATCGCGCAGATTCGCTGGGTAGACCCAACGCCTGGGGATCACCAGACGGATCTTAAGGACGTTGTGGTGGAGATTTCCTACGATGACGGCAAAACGTGGACCCAGTACAGCCAGGCCGCCGCAGCGGGCGCGCAGGAGATTTATGTTGCCGTACCTGATGCTGTGCGCAACAAGACCTACTACTTCCGCCTCACTCCTTTCAATGAGGCAGGCTCCGGTGACCCGGTGATTGTGGCTGCTGGTCTTGGAGAGACCAACATGCGCATCAACAAGGCCGCACAGTTGGTGGATACCAACGGCAACGGCAAGGCCGATGCTGGTGAAACCATCAACTACACCATCACCGTGAACACCGATGACGTGCTGGAAAACATCCAGGTCACCGACCCGATGTTTGATGAGGGCAGCTTGCAGTGCAACAACGAACAAGTGCTCAACATTCTGGACCGCTCTGAAACGCTTACCTGCACGGCGTCCCACACCGTTACCGCGCAGGACGTCAAGGATGCGCTGGCGGCGGATTCACTCATCCACAACACCGCCACTGCCACAGCAGATGATGCTGTGCCAACCGCCACTGGTGAAACCGATTCCACGGGCAAGCCAATCGGGAAAAAGTTGCAGCTCGCTGTAGCTGACTCCGCCGAGGTGCCAGTAGCCGAAGAAGTAGAGATCCCAATCATTCCGCT
The DNA here is from genome assembly GCA_041830435.1 of Corynebacterium sp. Lineage (GTDB taxonomy): Bacteria > Actinomycetota > Actinomycetes > Mycobacteriales > Mycobacteriaceae > Corynebacterium. Next base: position 2,371 of record JBHAQQ010000092.1, on the reverse strand, counting down.
GCCCATCCCAGTGCCAAATCCGTTTACCCCTGATCAGCCGGTTTCTCCGGACGCTCCGCAGCCATCCGCGCCAGCCGCTCAGGCTCCTCAGGCTCAGGCCGCAGCGCCGGTGCGAAAGATGCTTGCGCAAACCGGTGTTGCCGGCATGATGGGTATTAGCGCTGCCGCTTTCGCATTGATTGCAGCCGGCGTGCTGGTGTTGCGCCGGGAAAGCGGGCGCCACAACGGCTAGTAGTGCCTACGCGAAACATCAACCCCCGAGGAGCAGTTCAGAGCGTGTTCCTTGGGGGTTGATTATTTTGAAGTGCGGGTGGGGGCTGAGGCGGTGGCGTCGGTAGGCGAAGACCGTGGGGAAGACTGTGGCGAAGACTGTTGGGAAATCTGTGAAAAATCCCTCAAAACGGGCATGAAACCAATTAATCGGGCATAGTTGGGGGTGAATCATTTTCTGCGGAGAGAGGGTCGCTTCATGAAGAAGATCGTTGGAAACAAGGTTGTGCTGATCGGCGCCGGCGATGTTGGTGTTGCTTACGCTTTTGCTTTGGTGAACCAGGGCACTGTGGATCACTTGGCGATTATTGACATTGACGAGAAGAAGCTTGAAGGCAACGTCAAGGATCTGAATCACGGTGTGGTGTGGGCGCAGTCGCGCACCCGCGTGACCAAGGGCACCTACGCTGATTGCGAAGACGCAGCGATGGTGGTGATCTGCGCTGGCGCTGCCCAGAAGCCTGGTGAAACCCGCCTGCAGTTGGTGGATAAGAACATGCACATCATGAAGTCCATCGTGGACCAGGTGATGGCCAACAACTTTGACGGCATCTTCCTTATTGCTTCCAACCCAGTAGACGTACTCACCTACGCAGTGTGGAAGTACTCCGGTTTGGACTGGCACCGCGTCATCGGTTCCGGCACCGTGCTGGACTCCGCACGTTTCCGCTACATGCTGGGCGAGCGCTACGACGTTGCCCCAAGCTCCATCCACGCCTACATCATCGGCGAGCACGGCGACACCGAACTCCCAGTGCTGTCCTCTGCAACCGTGGCCGGTGTGTCCATGCGGAAGCAGCTTGAGAAGAACCCAGGCCTGGAGGCTGAGCTGGAGAAGGTGTTTGAGGAGACCCGCGACGCTGCCTACAACATCATCGAGGCCAAGGGTTCCACCTCCTACGGCATCGGTATGGGCTTGGCCCGCATCACCCGCGCTGTGATCCACAACCAAGAGGTGGCGCTGCCTGTTTCCGCGCTCCTGCAGGGCGAATACGGCCAGGAAGACATCTACATTGGCACCCCAGCGATCATCAACCGCCGCGGCATCAACCGCGTTGTGGAGCTGGAGCTGACCGACCACGAGATGGAGCGCTTCACGCACTCCGCCAACACCCTGCGCGCCGTGCAGGAGGAGTTCTTCCCAGCGAAGTAAGCCTGAACTGGCCTACATCACCAGGGCTATTGGGCCCACATCACCCCAGCCGCGCTGCGAACCTCTGTGTGCTGGGGTGTTGTTCTTTGCTCACCCGGAGGCGGGTGCAGGCAAGTATCCGCGGGAAGCGGTTTTCTTGTGGTCGGTTTACAATAGGCAGCGGTTTGTCAGCCAAGTGTCAGAGGGATTGAAACCATGCACATCATTGCGCACCGAGGATTTCGGGGCCACTACCCAGAGATGTCCGAAATCGCGTTCCGGAGTGCCCTTGAAATGCCCATCCACGGTGTGGAGTGCGATGTTCGCCTTTCCGCAGACGGCCAGGTGGTGTGCAACCACGACGCCACAATGCTGCGCACCGCAGGCGACCCAATGCGTGTTTCCAGGGCAACCGTTTCCCAGCTCAAGCGCCTCAACATCGGCACGCAAGATGAGGTGCAGCGGGTGCTCACCCTTGATGAGTTGCTGGACATCATGGAGGACTACCCGGACAAGCACCTCTACATTGAAACCAAGCACCCAGTGGTCACCGGTCCCATCCTTGAGGAGCAGGTGGCGCTGCGCCTGCGCTACCGTGGCCTGTTGGAGGACCCGCGGATTCACATCATCTCGTTTTCCCACGCCGCTATCCGCCGCATGGCAGCTTTGGCGCCGCATCTTGACCGCATCTACCTGCGTCGGGAATGGGAGCTGCGCTACAACCCGCGTGACTTCGGCTTCTCCACCCCCACCGCCAAGGGGCTGTCCGTGATGCGTGGTCGCCTTACGCCTTCGTTGATTACCAGCGGCAAGAAGGGCGCGTACATGTGGACGGTGAACAAGGAAGAAGACATGCTCTGGGCCAAGGAACAGGGTGTTTCCATGATGGCCACGGACTTCCCAGACATTGCGCTGAAGCTCTTCGGCTAAATGCTTGGCCACCATTGGGGTCACCTGTCATGCCCGGCT
>JBHAQQ010000091.1:0-6898 GCA_041830435.1 Corynebacterium sp. | reverse complement strand
CGTTCTGCGATCTCTTCGTCTGGGATGTTGAGTACGCCAGCTTCAGATGCCATGACGACGAGGCCGGACTTGGTAATCCAGATACGTCCTGGACGCAGGCCGTTGCGGTCCAGTACGGAGCCGATGACGGTGCCGTCGGTGAAGGCGAGAGCGGCTGGGCCGTCCCATGCTTCCATGAAGGTGGAGTGGTATTCGTAAAATGCCCGAACTTGTGGGTCGAGGTTTTCGTTGCGTTCCCAAGCTTGTGGAACCATCATGAGCACTGCGTGTGGCAGGCTACGGCCGCCGAGGTGGAGCAGTTCGAGGGCTTCGTCGAAGCGGCCGGTGTCGGATCCTGCTGGGTCACAGATTGGCAGTACCCGGTCGAGGTTGCCGAGAATTTCGGAGCGGATTTGGGATTCGCGGGCGCGCATCCAGTTTTCGTTGCCGCGGACGGTGTTGATTTCACCGTTGTGGGCGAGCATGCGGTATGGGTGCGCGAGTGGCCACGATGGGAAGGTGTTGGTGGAGAAGCGGGAGTGCACGATTGCGAGTGCGGATTCCATGCGCTCGTCTTGCAGGTCGAGGTAGAAATCTCGGAGCTGCGGGGTGGTGAGCATGCCCTTGTACACGACGGTGCGGGAGGACAGGGATGGGAAGTAAACGGTGTCTGCACCAACACCTGCGCCGGAGCCCTTTTCGCCGAGTTCCCGTTCGGCGCGCTTGCGGACGAACCATACGCGGCGGTCGAGTTCAAGGCCGGTGAGGGCTTCGCCGTTGTTGTCGGTTCCGCTGATGAACACTTGGGTGAAGATTGGCTCTGCGTCGCGGGCGATTGCACCGAGGCTGGAGTTGTCGGTGCGGATGTCGCGCCAGCCGATGAGCTGGAGGCCTTCTTCTTCGATGATGCGCTCGATGGAGCGTTGTGCGTCGAGCGCTGCCATGCGGGAGTTTGGCAGGAAGGCGATGCCGGTGGCGTAGGCGCCTACTGGTGGCAGTTCGATGCCTTGGGCTGCCATTTCTTCGCGGTAGAAGCGGTCTGGGATTTGGATGAGGATGCCTGCACCGTCACCTGTGTTGGATTCCGCTCCGGCGGCTCCACGGTGGTCGAGGTTGACGAGGGCTTGGATGCCCTTTTCTACGATGTCGCGGCTTTGGCGGCCGTGCATGTCTGCAACGAAGGCCACGCCACAGGCGTCGTGTTCAAATTGTGGATCATAAAGACCCTGGCGTGCAGGATAATTACTCATCAGTGGGTCCAGTCCTTTTCTCTTCAATTTGCAAGCATTTATTTTCGCTTTGTCTTGCTAGCGTGCGTCGGTGGCAATTCCTATGCAAAATTAGGCAAACCTTAGTTTTTGCAATTTTCCCCTCCGGTCGTGGGGAAAATCACAGAGCCAACCGGGTTTTCGCTGTTGTGGGCTTGACTAGAAATCTTCACGAAACATGTTCGTAACATTTCAAGGTTTGTTACACACCGTTTCAGCTCTGCCGTTTCAGCGCTGCCTTTTTATATCTACCGCACGAGCGCGCCCCCCGCCCGATAAAATTGAAAATTCAATTGATATAAGTCAATACACTTCTCCCCCGCCCCACCCGCTCGGGAAAAAGATGCTCAAATCCCACGCTGTGATATGGAATACACTCTACAATGGTCGCATGACGACCCCAACTGCAACCTACCCACACCTCTTCGAGCCACTCACCATTCGTGGCCGTACCTTCCGCAACCGTGCCATCATGGGCTCCATGCACACCGGGCTGGAGGATAGCCTCGACGACATCCCCAAGCTCGCCGCCTACTTCAAAGAACGTGCCGATGGTGGCATTGCCGCTGTGGTCACAGGCGGATACTCCCCAAACATGGAGGGCAACCTCACCCCGTATGGCCTGCCGTTTAACAATGAGGAAATCGCCCAGGCACACCAGACCGTAACGGATGCGGTACATTCCGGTGGCGCACTGGCTTTCCTGCAATTGCTGCACGCTGGCCGTTATGGCTATCACCCAATGGTGAAGTCCGCGTCTTCAACCCAGGCAGCCATCAGCCCATTTCCGGCTACTGAGCTGACGGATGAGGAAGTCCGCGCCACTATCCAGGATTACGCCACCGCCGCGCGGTATGCCGTGCAGGCTGGCTATGACGGTGTGCAGATCATGGGCTCCGAGGGTTACCTGATCAATCAGTTCCTGGCTGCCCGGACGAATCACCGTGAGGATCACTGGGGTGGTTCGGCGGAGAAGCGTCGTAATTTCCCGCTGGAGATCGTGCGGGCTGTCCGCGCCGCCGTGCCGGAGGACTTCATCATCGATTTCCGCATTTCTGTGGTGGAGTTGGTGGAAGAGGGCCAAACCCAGGCGGAGATCGTGGCGTTTGCGAAGGCGTTGGAGGACGCTGGGGTGGATATGCTCAGTTCGGGTATCGGCTGGCATGAGGCTCGTATCCCGACGATCGTGACGTCGGTTCCACGCGCGGCGTTTACGTGGGCAACGCGCGCCGTGGCGGAGGCTGTGGATGTTCCGGTGGTGGCGTCGAACCGTATCAATACCCCTGGCGTGGCCGAGTCGATCCTCGCCGCTGGAGATGCGGATCTGGTTTCCATGGCTCGCCCACTACTGGCCGACGCCAACTTCATGGCCCGCGTTGCCGCTGGTGAAGAGGCTTCGATTAACCATTGCATCGCCTGCAATCAGGCGTGCTTGGATCACACGTTCAGCAACAAGCGGGCTTCCTGCTTGGTGAATCCGCGGGCTTGCTATGAGACGGAATTGGTATTGCAGCCGGTTGTGCAGCGGAAGCGCGTTGCAGTGATTGGTGCTGGTGTGGCGGGCTTGTTCGCTGCCGAATCCCTGGCGCAACGTGGCCATGACGTGGAGGTGTTTGAAGCGGCTCCGACGATTGGTGGTCAGTTCCAATTGGCGATGCGCATTCCGGGCAAGGAAGAGTTTGTGCAGACCCTGCATGCGGCTGCTCATCGCGTGGATGCGCTGGGCGTGCCGGTGCATGTCAATGCGCCACGAGTTCCGGAGGAACTGCTGGAGGCCGGATTTGAGGAAGTGATTGTGGCAACGGGTGTGACGCCTCGAGTGCCTGATTTCCCTGGTGTTGCTGAGGGTATCGCTGGCGAATTTGCTGGTGTGCAGGTGGTGACATATTCGGATTTGTTGTCCGGCAAGGCAACTGCGGGCCGTGCTGTGGCAGTGATTGGTGCAGGCGGCATTGGCTTTGACGTAGCGGAATTTCTGCTAGATGCACCAATCGAAGCCGCTGCGGCAGCCCAGCCGCAGACTGGCGCAGTGGCTGCCGAGCCGCAGACAGGCGCGGCGGCGGAGGTCTCTGCGGATGGTTCAGCGGTAGCTGTGGTGCCTGAGTTCACGCCAGACCCACAGACCGTGGATGCGTGGAATGCGCAGTGGGGTGTGGATCAGCAAGCAGAAGTGGTGGGTAACTTGTCTGCACCGCAGCCGCACCGTGCTGCTCGGCAAATTATCATGCTGCAGCGCAAGACCAGTTCCCTCGGCAAGGGCCTGGGCAAAACCACCGGTTGGGTACACCGCGCACAGGTTGCCATGGGTGGGGTGCTGCAGGTTCCAGGTGTGACATATGAAGCGGTGAGGGCTGAGGGCTTGCGGGTCACGGTCCCTGCCAACTCGAAGGCGCTGAAGTATGCCGCTCAATTTGTAGTGGATGGAAACCCAGTGGACCCAGCTACAGAAACGGATGCTCGGGTGACCCTGCAACTCCCGGTCGATACCGTGGTGCTCTGCACTGGCCAGGAATCCTCCCGACCAGCTGGATGGGAACCAATCGACGCCCCTACCACCAGCAGCAAGGCTGATGCGTGGGATGCGAACGAGCAAGATGAATTTGCATCCACTGCCCCATCCAATACGCGTGACCCACGAGTTCACATCATCGGCGGTGCCGATGTTGCTGCAGAACTCGATGCCAAGCGAGCAATTCGCCAGGCAGTGATCACCGCCAGCCGTATTTAGCAGCTGCCGCTGCCAGGGCAGCTGCAATCCCTACTGCCCTGGCTCCAGCACGCGGTCATTCACCATACCCACGGCCTGCATCAACGCATACACCGTCACCGGCCCAACGAAGGAAAACCCCGCCTTCCGCAATTCCTTCGCGAGCGCCTCACTCTCCACCGACTTCGAGGCAATCGCATCCACATGCCGAGGACGCTCATGCACCTCCGGGACAAACGACCACACCAACACCGGCAACCCCGGCGCCAAACGATTCGCCGCGCCCTTCAACACCGCCCGTGCCGGCGCATCCTCAGGCAACACCTGCCACCGCGGATCCTCCCGCAACGCAATGGTTGCTTCCGCATTCTTATACAACGCCGCATGCTTCTGCGGATTCCGAATCAAACGCGGATCATTCAACGCCTTCTCCCGTTCTTCAGAGGACATGGCGGCGATGCGGGTGGCGTCGAATAAATAAAACACACTGCGGAAATCCCTCCGCTTCGATAGCAGCAACGACCACGACAAACCAGACTGGAAACCCTCCAACACGATCCGCTCCAACAAACCATGCTCAGTGATCACCGGACGCCCCCACTCATGGTCGTAATAGTCCTGCAGCTGCTCCGACTGCAACACCCACTGCGGCCGCGCCACCCCATCCTCACACATAACCTGCCCACCGGCAGTAACCTGCACATTCTTATCCGGCATTCCACGCATGTTCGTTTCCTTTCAAACGCTCCGTTTCGGAGCAATTCCTATTGTTTTGTGTTTTCCTCAAAGTGTAGAACCAACGCCCTACAAGCAGCCACCGCACGGCAGGCAAACCTATTTTGTAGCCACTGTGACCAGTCACTATGCTTAGGCCCATGGATTCGAGTGCCTCACCACATTCCCCACAACAACCCGCACATCGCGGCGATCGTGGCACCTTTCCCGCCGCTCCCCTCTCTGAAGGGGGTTTCCAAATGCCGGCACAACGCACTGACCACAGCGCCGTTTACACCGCCAGCACCAACCTCGATCAATTCATGGCGAAAGAACGCGTCCGGAACCGCATGGCAAACCCGCAACGGGCTTCACAATCAGGGTCGGTAAAGCGTGGATCTACACAGCCATCCGTCCCAACACTTCCAGACATCAACGAACGCGGATGGCAGATCTCTCCCACGACAATTGCCGGGATCAGCCTCGTTGTCCTCACCGTCGTGGCAACCTATTTAGTTCTCCACGTGCTGGTTTAGCGCTGCAGTGCCTACCAGCACTAGACAAACCTTGACCAGGACTTCTGCAGCCCTACCGGAACTTCTCTACAATGGGTTGGCATGGAAACTTTTGTACTAGCAGCATCATCCACTCCAACCCTCAGCTTCCTCGGCTGGATCATCATTGGCGGTCTGGCTGGCTGGATTGGTTCCAAGATCATGGGCACTGACGCTTCCATGGGTCTCCTGGCAAACATCGCCGTTGGTATCATCGGCGGATTCATCGGTGGCTGGGTCTTGAGCTTGTTCTTCGACGTTGCCAGCGGCGGCTGGATCTTCAGCTTCTTTACCTGCCTCGTCGGCGCGGTGATTTTCCTCTGGATCCTCAAGCTCCTGACCGGCAAGCGCTAAACGGCGCACAGCACCGCTCAGCAGCACCGTTAACCGGTACTCACTGCACCTATTTCCACAGCGACGCGACTCGGCCCAAACGGCTGATCGCGTCGTTTGTCATATTGCGCACCACATCACCAGCTGGAACCTCTGCGCGTAACAAGCCAACCGCCTGACCGGCATGCAATTTCAGCTCCTCCGCATAGGCCCCACCTGGGGCGCGGGCGGCTATCAGTTCGGCGTCGGTCACTTCATCCCGCAGCCGGCGAACCGCAAACGCATCAACAAACCCATTACGGACAGTGCGCGTTGGCCACTGAGCCGTATCCCACCCCTGCTGCTCCGCAATGTCATAAATATCCGTCAACACCGTGTCACTCGAACGCGCCGCCACCGCAGCCGCCCGCAACTCCGCCGAACCCAACGCCTCCGGCGAAGCCAACAACGCCGTACCCACCCACGCAGCATCCGCCCCCGCAGCCAACACACTCGCCACCCCACGACCCGACGCGATCCCACCAGCCGCAGCCACCGGAATGCCCGGCGCGTGCACCTCCACATAGTCCAACACCAACTGCAACAACGGCAACAACCCCAACTGCCCCGTATGGCCACCAGCCTCCACCCCCTGCACGCACAACGCATCCACCCCTGCAGCCAACGCCTGCTTCACCTGCGCCACCGAATTCACCGGCTGCACCACCGAAATGCCATGTGCATGCGCCTCATCGACATACGGGGACGCATCACCGAACCCTAAACTCACCACCGAGGGACGAGCTTCCAACGTTGCTGCCCACTGTTCACGGCCCAACCCTGGGTCCTGCTCCATGGCCCACAGCATCAGGCCAATGCCGAAACGTCCCGAAGCGTCCCCCTCTACCTGTACTGATGATGCATCCTGTTGAGTCTGCTGCCTGGCCAACGCAGCCTGTTCCGCGATCCACTCCGGGGTGGCATTTGCGGTGGCGCCGAACATCCCCAGTCCTCCAGCCTCACTCACCGCACGTGCCAGCAATCCCCCGGCGCGGCCTGCCATCGGTGCGCCAACGATCGGGGCGGTCATCCCCCAGAGCTTCATCAGCCGCGTGTGCAGTTGCGCGGGAGTTGCGGATTGATCCTGCTCGTTCCACTGGCCACTCATACCGAAGATCCTACTCTTGAAACGCTGCGGCTACCGTTGCTTGGACGGAATCCACCAGTTCGGCAACTGCAGTATCCGAATCTCCCACCCATGCAATCGGCGGTGCGGCAATACGCACTCCGTATCCCGTGAGGATCGACTGCATTGCCCGTTCAGCGCCGGTGGTGTCGAAGCCACCGCGGATCCACCAGGTTGT
>JBHAQQ010000090.1:0-3518 GCA_041830435.1 Corynebacterium sp. | reverse complement strand
CAGCGTGCCTCCGCCTGCGTGACGAAGGCAAAGCACAACCGGCCCTCCAACTCTTGTTTGTGCCAGTTACCAACCTGGCAGAAATGGACACCGTGTCCTACCAAGAATTCCACGATGGCTTGTTCCTCACCACCAAGCAAATGCGCTGGTACGCCGATCACTATGTGCCAAACCCAGAGGATCGAACCAACCCATACGTCTCCCCACTGTTCGCCGAGAATCTAGCAGGCCTGGCACCAGCCTATGTGGCCGTGGCAGGATTCGATCCACTACGCGATGAGGGTGAGGCGTACGCAGCCCGCCTGCAAGCCGCCGGCGTACCAACTACCTTGGTCCGCCACCGTGGCATGGTTCACCCGTTTGTGAATTCCACCGGAGTTTGGTCCGGCGCACGCACCGCAATGGACCAGGCAGCGGGGGCACTACGCCTCGCGTTGGGTATGTCTACTACACTGAACGATTGTGAGTGACCACTTGACAGCCAAGCAACCAGCATCCACTGAATCCGCGGCAACCATCGGAGTAGACCGCTCCGCTGCGCTACCAAAAGCCTGGGACCCAGCCTCTGTAGAATCCACCCTGTACCAGGGGTGGGTCGACGCTGGCTACTTCAAGGCAGACGCGAACAGCGACAAGCCGCCATATTCCATTGTGTTGCCGCCACCAAATGTCACTGGGCAACTTCACATGGGACATGCCCTTGACCACACTCTGATGGATGGCCTGGCTCGCCGTAAGCGCATGCAAGGCTACGAAGTGTTGTGGCTCCCTGGCAGTGACCATGCCGGTATTGCCACCCAAACCAAGGTTGAGGCGAAACTCAAGGAGACCGAAGGCAAGGACCGCTTTGACTACGGCCGCGAAGAATTCGTGGGCCATGTTTGGGATTGGGTGCACGAATACAGCGCCAACATCAAGCAGCAAATGAGCGCCATCGGTGACTCTGTTGACTGGTCCCGCCAACGCTTTACCCTCGACGACGATCTTGCCCGGGCAGTGCAGACGATCTTCAAGGCGCTGTTTGATCGGGGGCTGATCTACCGAGCAAATCGTATGGTGAACTGGTCTCCAGTGCTGCAGACCGCAATCTCAGATATTGAGGTTGTGTACTCCGATGACGAGGGTGAACTGGTTTCCATTCGCTACGGTTCGCTCAAGGATGACGAACCGCATGTTGTCGTTGCAACGACTCGTGTGGAAACGATGCTCGGCGACGTGGCGGTTGCCGTGCACCCTGAGGATGAGCGGTACAAGGATTTGGTAGGAACAACGTTGCCGCACCCATTCTTGGCCGATCGTCACATGATCGTGGTCGCCGATGACTATGTAGATCCAGAATTTGGCACGGGCGCGGTGAAGATCACGCCTGCTCACGACCCAAATGACTTCGCTCTGGGACAGCGCCATAACCTCGACATGCCGATCATCATGGATGAATCTGGCCGCATTGCCAATACCGGCACTGAATTTGACGGCATGGATCGCTACGAAGCTCGGGAAAAGATCCGCTTGGCTTTGGAAGCGCAGGGTCGCATTGTTGGCCGAAAGTTCCCGTATGTGCACTCTGTGGGGCACTCGGAACGTTCAGGTGAAGCTGTAGAGCCACGATTGTCGTTGCAGTGGTGGGTAAAGGTCGAGGAATTGGCGAAAATGTCGGCTGACGCTGTGCGTTCCGGCGACACGGTCATCCATCCAGCATCCCAGGAACCTCGCTGGTTTGATTGGGTCGACGACATGCACGATTGGTGTATTTCTCGTCAATTGTGGTGGGGACACCGAATTCCGATTTGGTATGGGCCGAATGGGGAAGTGGTGTGCTGTGGACCAGACGACGAACCGCCATCGGGCGAGGGTTGGCGTCAAGATGAAGACGTGCTGGATACATGGTTCTCTTCTGCGCTGTGGCCGTTTTCAACCATGGGTTGGCCGAATGCCACGGAAGATATTCAAAAGTTCTACCCAACCTCAGTGCTGGTTACTGGCTATGACATTTTGTTCTTCTGGGTTGCCCGCATGATGATGTTCTCCACGTTTGCGGACACGCTCGAAGGCTCACCTTTGGGCAACACGGTGCCTGGTGTGCCTGCGGATCAGCGTGAAGGTCGCCCACAAGTGCCGTTCAAGGATGTGTTCCTGCACGGTCTGGTACGCGATGAACATGGCCGTAAAATGTCGAAGTCTCTGGGCAATGGCATTGATCCACTGGATTGGGTACGGGATTATGGCGCAGACGCACTGCGCTTCACACTGGCTCGCGGTGCTAACCCAGGATCAGACCTGCCAGTCGGCGCTGATGCAGCTCAGTCCTCGCGAAACTTCGCGACGAAATTGTTCAACGCAACGAAATTCGCATTGATGAATGGTGCGCAGGTTGGGCAACTTCCCGCACGGGAGGCATTGACCGACGCAGACCGCTGGATCCTCGACCGGCTCGAAGCTGTCCGCGCGCTGGTAGATGATGCGCTGGACCGTTACGAATTCTCTTTGGCGAATGAAAACCTCTATCGCTTTGCCTGGGGCGAGTTCTGCGACTGGTACTTGGAAATCGCCAAGGTTCAAATCCCACGCGACTGGGAGACCGCCAGCGAGGCGGAGCGCCAACGTGGTATCAACACCCAGCTGGTGTTGGGTCGCGTGCTGGACGCTGTATTGCGACTCCTGCACCCAGCGATGCCATTTGTTACGGAAACGCTATGGCAGGCCCTCACATCGGAAGTTGAGGGATACCCTGAGTCCTTGGTCATCGCCGAGTGGCCAACCCAAGCCCTGACAAATGGTGGGGCAGCAGTGGATGAGGAAGCAGTGCGGCGCATGGCTGACGTGGACAAACTCGTGACCGAATTGCGTCGTTTCCGGGCCGACCAAGGCGTGAAGCCTTCCCAGAAGGTTCCAGCGCAACTAGATTTCGCTGCATGTGACCTCACAGAATTTGAAGATGCTGTGCGATCCATTGTGCGTCTCGAAGCGCCAGAGGAACATTTTGCTGCCACCGCTTCCATTGAGGTTCGTCTGAGCCAAACCACCCTCGCAGTTGCCTTGGATACTTCCTCCACAGTGGATGTTGCCGCTGAACGCAAGCGCCTGGAGAAAGATCTCGCGGCTGCGCAAAAGGAATTGGATAACGCCGAAAAGAAGCTCTCGAACACAGCGTTTGTTTCCAAAGCGCCGGAGCACGTGGTTGCTGGCATCAAGGAACGCCAAGCAATCGCTCAGGAAGAGTTTGCACGGATCACCCAACGCTTGCAGGAATTGCCACAAGCATGAGTCACGATCACTCCGACCAAAATGCCTCCGACCCTATGAATCTCAACCATGAGCACGAACATCATGGCCACGGCGATTGTTCGTGCGAAAACCATGGTGAGAACACCGAAACCCCGGACGTTCCCTTGGACACGGATTTTGGCGCACTGACCCTCGACGAAGGTGGACTCTCGCTGACGATCGACGCCGGCGAAAACGATCACGATGTCGATGAATTCGGAGCCATGCCGCCGCGTCCCATCACTCCCGACGAT
>JBHAQQ010000089.1:0-3936 GCA_041830435.1 Corynebacterium sp. | reverse complement strand
TGCAGGTCAAGGAGCCATATGGCATTTGGGGTGGTCTGAGCGAGAGCGAGCGGGAAGCCATCATCAATCCCACATCTCGTGCGCGTCGTTTGGCTCGACGTGCTGCTGCCAAGCAAAAGCGCGCTGGGTAGGAATCCATTTCCTACACCAGCGCGCCGAGTGCCACACCACTTGGTGATGCGTAGCGAACTACTGCTGCTTAGTGAGCGTGACCGTGGTGGCTTGCCGCTGCAGGTGCAGCTGGCTTATCAACCACAGCGGTCTCCGTGGTGAGCACCATGCGAGCTACGGACGCGGCGTTCACCACTGCGGAGTGTGTCACCTTCACTGGGTCGATGATGCCTTGCGCAAGCAAGTCGCCGTATTCCAGTGTCGCAGCGTTGAAGCCGGAGCCATTTGGCAATGCTTCAACGTGGGACACAACCACAGCACCATCAAGGCCTGCGTTGTACGCGATCCAGAACGCTGGGCGTCGAAGAGCGCGGGCCAGAGCCTTCAGGCCGATAGCTTCGTCACCTTCGAAGTCGGCAGCGAGTGCTTCCACTTCCTTGGCCAACTGCACCAACACAGAACCACCGCCGGCAATGACGCCTTCCTGAGCCGCAGCACGAGCCGCGTTGATCGCATCCTCGATACGCAACTTGCGTTCATTCACTTCGGTTTCCGTCTCGCCACCAGGACGAATTACCGCGATGCCACCTGAAAGATTTGCCAGGCGCTCTTCCAGCTTCTCACGATCCCAGTTGGAATCGGTGCGTGTGATGTCGTTGCGAATCTGGTTACGGCGCTCATCTACAGCCTCTGCAGATCCTCCGCCGTCAACGATGATCGTTTCATCCTTCGAGACCGTAATACGACGTGCGGTCCCCAAGTCAGCCAACGTGATGGACTCGAGGTTCTGACCGAGTTCCTTGTCCACCACGGTACCGCCGGTAACAATAGCCAAGTCATCCATAAACGCCTTGCGACGATCGCCGAAGTACGGAGACTTCACCGCAACCACCTTGAGCGACTTACGGATGGCGTTGAGCACCAGCATCTGGAGCGGTTCACCCTCAACGTCTTCAGCAACAACGAGAACCTGCTTGCCAGCCTGCGCGATTTGCTCAAGTACTGGCAGGAACTCTGGCAGGGAGGAAATCTTCTCCCGAACCAGCAGCACCAGCGCATCTTCCAATACAGCGTGGCCGGTTTCTTCTTCGGTTGCGAAGTATGGCGAGAGGTAGCCCTTATCGAAGGAGATACCCTCCGTTACGACGCACTCATCTTCGATGGACTGTGATTCCTCGACAGTGACCACACCTTCTTTGCCGACCTTGGCGAAGGCATCGGCAACCATCGCGCCGATGTTTGCGTCGCGAGAGGACACGGTTGCCACATTGGCAATTGCCGCGGTATCCGCAACAGGTTGCGCAACTTCTGCCAGGCGAGCAATCACATGCTCAACACCGCGTTCAATGCCACGGTTGACAGCAATAGGGTTTGCACCCGCAGCCACAGTTCGCATGCCTTCGTTGATCATGGCTTGCGCGAGCAGGGTGGCCGTGGTGGTGCCATCGCCAGCGATATCATTCGTTTGAATCGCTACGGACTTCACCAATTGGGCGCCCAGGTTTTCGAATGGGTCTGCCAGGTCAATGTCGCGGGCGATGGTTACACCGTCGTTGGTTACCGCCGGGCCACCGAAGGCCTTGGCGAGTACCACATTTCGACCCTTTGGGCCGAGGGTGACCTTTACTGCGTCGGCGAGGGAGTCCACACCGCGCTGCAGGCCTTCACGGGCCTGCTGGTCAAAAGCAATGAGCTTGGACATGAAATTCCTTTACTCTGAGTTTTTTGAAGAGATGTAAGGAAACGCGTGTTACTTCTCGATGACTGCGAGGATGTCACGCTGGGACAGCAGGAGGTACTCCTGGCCGTCGTACTTCAGCTCAGTGCCGCCGTAGCGAGAGAACACGACGGTGTCGCCTACCTGCACATCCATTGGGATGCGATCGTCATCGTCTGCCCAGCGGCCTGGACCTACGGCGATAACAGTTGCTTCTTGTGGCTTTTCCTTTGCGGAGTCTGGGATAACCAGTCCGGATTGGGTGGTGGTTTCTGCTTCTACGATTTGAACCAGTACGCGGTCCTCTAGCGGCTTGATGTTTACGTTCGCCACGTCCGTTACCTCATTCTTTGTGTTGGGTTTTCGTTTGTGCCGGCGGTTTCCAAGCACAGCCGTCGTCGCGGGTGAACAACTGTGTGTCAAACAACCTATCTGGCACTCTACCCCTGCGAGTGCTAATTCTTCAACCGCAACCGCACGCTATACCAGAGGCACTTCCACTTCCAAGGCTGGATCGGTCGCCACAGACAGGTCGGAAGCCTCGTGACCGGCGTCGATGAGGTGGGCAGCGAGCGCCGCGATCATCACACCGTTGTCGGTGCACAGTCGCAGCGGCGGCACGTGCAACTCCACCCCAGCTGCTTCACAAGCTTGCGCCGCAAATTCTCGCAGGCGACGGTTCGCACTCACACCACCGCCGAGCAGCAGCACCGCAGCTCCGGTATCCGCGCACGCCCGCAGCGCTTTCACCACCAGCACTTCTACGACTGCTTCTTGGAATGATGCACACACATCTTCAATCTTGATGGTTTCGCCGGCGCGTTCAGCGGCTTCAACAAAGCGTGCGACGGCGGTTTTCACCCCGGAAAAAGAGAAGTCATAGCGGGCATCTTGTTGGCGCATCATGCCCCGTGGGAAGCGGATGGCGGTGGCATCGCCCTTGGCTGCCAGTTGGTCGATAATCGGACCGCCTGGATATCCCAACCCGAGGAGTCTCGCGACTTTGTCATAT
Source organism: Corynebacterium sp. (assembly GCA_041830435.1). Taxonomy (GTDB): domain Bacteria; phylum Actinomycetota; class Actinomycetes; order Mycobacteriales; family Mycobacteriaceae; genus Corynebacterium. The sequence goes on along the minus strand of JBHAQQ010000089.1, from coordinate 1,096 downwards.
GCTTCACCGGCAGCATCGTCCAGCGTGGACCCCATTTCTCGCATGGGTTTGCCCACTCCTTGCACGTGCAGGATTTGGGTATGGCCGCCGCTGACCAATAGCGCGATGGCGTTGTCGAGTTTGTCTGCCGTCACACCTTCGACGAGCGTATCGACGGCTACGTGCCCACCGAGATGGTTCACGGCGTAGAACGGGACTTCCCAGGCTGCGGCGTAGGCTTTGGCTGCTGCGGCACCGACCAGCAACGCGCCGGCGAGGCCTGGACCGATCGTCGCGGCAACGGCATCGGGCTTGGCGATTGATGCCTCTTCCAGCGCCGCCCGCATGACCGGTTGCATGGATTCGAGGTGCGCGCGGCTGGCGATTTCTGGGACCACTCCACCGAAGCGAGCATGCTCATTCATGGAGCTGGCTACCGCGTCGGCCAGCACGGTGTAGTCGCCACGGTTGATGATGCCCACTCCGGTTTCATCGCAGCTGCTTTCGATTCCGAGAATGAGTTGGGGTTGGGCGCTCTCGTCGTGTTGTGTATCCGATTGTGTATCCGACGCCACCTCCGCAACGTTTCGCGGTTGTTGCAGTTTTGGCCGTTGCATGACGTACGCATCCGCACCTGATGGTTGGTAGTAGTTCGTGCGGGTATCAATGATGGTGAAGCCGTAGCGTTCATAAAGGGCAATGGCCGGGGTGTTGTCGGTTCGAACTTCCAGGAAGCAGGTTGCGCCAGTGCGGTCTGCAATCTCGATGAGGGGTTCGAGGAGGAGGTGTGCGAGGCCGCGCCCACGATGAGCTGGATCAATGGCAATATTTTGCAGTTCACATTCGGGTTCGCTGATGTGCCCGAGCATACTGTGGAAGGCATAGCCAAGGAGGTTTCCGTCTTCAAAAACTCCGAGTGCGCTGACGTATGGGGTGGCGATGCCTTGGGCAATCATGTCACTTGTCCATGGTGATTCTTCGGCGAAGATGCTGCGTTCCAAGGCGGCGACTGCATCCGCGTGTTCAAACCCTAGAGGAGCGACGTAGCAGCCGGTGAGTTGCGGTAGGGGTTCTGCGCCCCCGCCATCGCCTTCCACATCGAAGCGTTGCAGCACGG
>JBHAQQ010000088.1:0-8165 GCA_041830435.1 Corynebacterium sp. | reverse complement strand
GGTGAGACTCGAACTCACACTGGACGGGTTTTGAATCCGTTGCCTCTGCCAATTGGGCTACAGGGGCGCACTGCGAAAGATTACCGCATTGGCCGACGATTCCCAAACTTGCTCGTCAAATCGTGTTTAGCATCACATCGACAGTGAAACGTGGAACTTTTAGGCCGCGGCAACCGACTACTTTAAAGACCCCGATCGTATTGGCCGCTGCACCAACCCTCAGGCTATGACCCCTCAGGCTAACACCCAGCACCAATTTGCTTACCCCCAGAATGGAGAAACCATGCTCGCATCTAAGTTCCACCTCAAGCACACCTCTCAACAAACAGCACTCGCAGCCGGCGCCGTCATGTTCTCGCTAACCCTTGCTGCTTGTGGTTCTACCTCAGACAACGCCTCTTCCAACGCAACCTCAGCCCCAACCTCAGTAACCAACTCAAGCACCCCAGCTTCCGTTACTGACAACAATGCAGCGGCAACGACCACGACGAATGCGGACGATGCACCAATTTCGATGGATGATGCCTACTGCAAGGCTAAGTTGAGCGCCTCCGAACTTGGGGATAACCCAATGGGCTCCATGACGGCCTGCTTCGGCGAGATTGAAAATGACACCAACGCAGCAATCACCATCACCGAAGTTACGATTTCCGGGATCGATGCTCCTACAGCAACTGCCGAACTCCATGAAGTAGTCAATGGCACCATGCAGCAAAAGCAGGGTGGCTTCCCTATCCCAGCTGATTCATCCAAGGAACTCCAGCCTGGGGGTGACCACATCATGATCATGAATATTCCAGAGGCGCTGGAACCTGGCACCAATGTGACGCTCACATTCTCCGAGAATGGCAATCCGTTGTTCAGCGCAACCGTGCCAGTGCGTGAAATCGCTGCAGGCAATGAGTCCTACCACGGGTGATTCCCCGGCGGCCCCTATTTGGATTTTCAGATCAACCTCGCTATAGTTCAAACAGTTCGCAACAGAACGCTTGCCCCGTTCGTCTAGCGGCCTAGGACGTCGGCCTCTCACGCCGGTAACACGGGTTCAAATCCCGTACGGGGTACAAACGAAGCCCGCGCACGCTCAACCAGATTGAGCCAGCGCGGGCTTTGCTTCATGCTGCGAGACGAACTCCAACGCACACACCATGCACGTCCGCACCATCACAGTCCCACCTATTCAGTAATATTCACATACTCAAGTAAACTGCTAGCCATGCTGAACACCCCTCAACGGAAGCGCTCCACCTTCCGCCGCGCCAGCGCCCTCGCCGCGGCCACAGCGCTCACGGCGCTGCTCACCGCTTGCGTCACAAACGAAGAACTCGGCAACCCAGAAGGATGGCAGGAAATCCTTCCCGCCACCAACCCCACCCTGGCAGCACTCGTGCCGGCGGAGCTTCGCGAAAAGGGAACACTCACCATCGGCACAAACCCGCCATTCGCACCAAATGAATTCAAAGCTTCCGACGGATCAATCATCGGATTTGAGATGGATCTCATCAAGGCTGCCGCATCAGTGCTCGGTCTCACGGTCAATATCCGAGAAATGGAATTCCCGCTGATTCTTCCAGCCATTTCCGCAGGCACCCTAGATGTTGGCGCTTCTGGATTCACCGACACACTCGAACGTCAAGAACACTACGACTTCGTGGATTACCTCAACGCTGGACTGATTTGGGCAACCCAACCAGGAAACGAACACAACATCGACCCAAACAATGCTTGCGGCCTTACCGTTGCAGTCCAAGTGGGCACTTACTCAGACACCGAAGATGTCCCAAGCAAATCTGCCGCTTGTGAAGCAGCAGGCAAACCGCCAATTAATAAGATGGTGTACCCATCCGCAGACGCCGCAACCACCGCCACCATATTGGGTCGCGTTGAAGCATATTCAGCGGACTCCCCCATCGTTGGTTTCGCCGTCGCCCGCAGTGAAGGCAAACTCGTGCAAATTGGTGAACCATTCGACACCGCACCATATGGATGGGCCGTGGATAAAGAAAGCCCATTGGGCCCTGCATTAGCGGAAGCGCTGCAACAACTCGTTGCCGACGGCACCTACGAACAAATTCTCAGTCCTTGGGGACTCCAGGACGACATGGTGGAAGAAGTGCACTTCAACATGCAACCAATTACTGAAGCCAGAGCCGGAACAGGATGGAAACCAGCAGCACGGCGTGGAGGAACAAAACAGCGCCGCACCTAGCACCTCCCACTCGTCACAAAAGCGCAACCACCCCCAACATCAAAGGCCAAAACAATGACCCCCAACACTCCCCAAGAGATCACCGCAGTACCACTGCGCCACCCAGGCCGGTTCATCGCCGCCGCCATCCTCCTCACCCTCCTCGCGATCTTTGTCGTCACCTCAGCACGCAACGAGGCCTACCACTGGGACACTTACTTCCAATATCTCCTCGACACCCGCATCGCAGCCGCCGCTGGCAAAACCATCCTGCTCACCATCTTCTCCATGGCCATCGGCGTGATCCTCGGCGCAGTCATCGCAGTCCTCCGCATGTCCCCAAACCCCGTACTCCGAGGCATCGCCTGGCTGTACCTATGGATCTTCCGTGGAACCCCTGTCTACGTCCAACTGATGCTGTGGGGACTCATCGGATCGATCTACCAAGCCATCAACCTCGGCTTCACCCAAATCGACCTGCAAACCGTGCTCTCCAATACCTTCATGCTTGCCATCATCGGCCTAGGACTCAACGAAGCCGCATACATGGCAGAGATCGTCCGCGCCGGAATCCAAGCCGTACCTGAAGGTCAATCGGAAGCATCAAAAGCACTTGGCATGACCTGGTGGCAAAACATTCGCCGCACTGTACTCCCCCAAGCCATGCGCATCATCATCCCACCAACAGGCAACGAATTCATTTCCCTGCTGAAGACCACCTCCCTGGTCATCGCAATCCCGTACACGGCAGAACTGTTCGGCCGGGCCAATGACATCGCAAACAACCTGTTCCAACCGGTGCCCCTGATGCTCGTCGCTGCCACCTGGTACCTCGCCATCACCTCCCTGCTCATGGTTGGCCAATACTACCTGGAACGTTACTTCTCCCGCGGCTCCTCAAGGCAACTCACCGGCCGCCAACTCGCAGCCCTCGCCGACGCCGAAGGTGTACCGCCGCGCAACGTCCAAATCATTGCCGAGACCACCAAATAGGCAACACCAAGCAGCCACCTGGTCAGCAAGCACCTGGTCAACAAACTCCCGGTAACACGAAGCAATGAACCAACCACCTCACACCAACCCAAACACACAAGTAGGCAGCCCCATGAACAGCTCCACCGAAGCAACCCCCACCATGATCAACATTCAAAACCTCTGGAAGAAATACGGCCGCACGGCCATCCTGAAAGGCATTGACCTCGAAGTCCCAACCGGTCACGTCACCTGCCTCATCGGCCCATCCGGATCCGGCAAATCCACCCTGTTGCGGTGCGTCAATCACCTGGAAAAGATCAACGCCGGACGCATCTACGTCGACGGCGACCTCATCGGATACCGCGAGAAAAACGGCACCCTCTACGAAATCTCCGAACGTGACGCGGCCGCACAACGCGTAGATATCGGCATGGTATTCCAACACTTCAACCTCTTCCCCCACCGCACCGTCCTGGAAAACATCATCGAAGCACCAATCCAGGTACGCAAAGAATCCAAAGCTGAAGCAACCAAGCACGCCATGGAACTCCTCGAAAAGGTCGGCCTCGCCCATAAAGCCGACGCATACCCCGTGCAGCTCTCCGGCGGACAACAACAACGCATCGCCATTGCCCGCGCACTCGCAATGCGACCAAAGCTCATGCTGTTCGACGAGCCGACCTCAGCACTCGACCCAGAACTCGTCGGCGAAGTCCTCAACGTGATGCGTCAACTCGCAAATGAAGGAATGACCATGCTCGTCGTCACGCACGAAATGGGATTCGCCCGCGAAGTAGCCGACACCGTGGCATTTATGGATGGCGGAGTCATTGTGGAACACGGACCAGCCGCAGACGTCATCAATAATCCACAACACCCGCGCACCCAATCCTTCCTCGCTAATATCTTGAAATAACCAACCGCTCACCAAGCACAAATCGCAACCAGGGAGCCGCCACATGCAGACCCAAGGGAATCCCCACCCCAACAGCACCGCAAAGATTTACCAGCGGCTCCACAACAAGCCGCTCGGTAAGTTACTCTTCTCCACCCTTGTGAGCTGCAAAGCCCCGTACTTCCTTACCGTCTTTCCCCGCGTTCAAGAACTCCGCCCCGGCTACGCCCAGGTACGCGCAGGAAAATGGTGGCTGGTAAACAATCACATCGGCACCTTCCATGCCATCGCGATGTGCAACGTAGCAGAATTCGCCATGGGATGCCTCGCCGAGGCCTCCGTCCCAGGAACCCATCGATGGCTGCCCATGCGGATGCGCACCAACTACACCGCCAAATCCCAAGGCGGACTCACCCTCACCGCCACAGCCGACCTACCAGACTTCAGCACCATCACGACCAGCGGCGGCGGTCAAGCCATTACCGTCAAAATCACCGCGGTCGACCAAGCTGGCAACCACCCCTTCGACGCCGAAATCGACATTTGGGTGACAGCCAAGAAATAGTGATCGCAGATCACTACCCCTCAAGGACGAACTTCCACATGCCACGGCACCCGCGGGGTGCCGGCGTCGTCCCGAATCTGACGCACCAACGGCTCCGCCGATTCCTTCTCCCTCACAGTGAGCAGCTCGGCGAAATTCATGGTCAAACCAGAAACGCTACCGATGTCATACCGGCGAACCTCCACCACCAACTCCGCCCCCTCAGGTGCATCCTCAGCAGCATCAGCCGAATCCACCTCACCAAACAACTCTACCCACGTGGTCAGCAACTCAGGATCCGGAACCAACCCCGAACGCACCGACAGCTCAGCATCCAAAGCGCCCTCCAACGCCGCCATCATCTCCCGCATATCGCGTTCAATTTCGCTCCGCTGAGCCGCAGTGGCCAAAATTCGAAAAGTCATAACAGGCATACCCAATAGTGTGACACAGAAAGCACCCAATCAGTTAAGATTTGAAACGTGATTGGTCCAACTTCCCCGCGCCCAGCTCCCGTTCCCCCACTGACCACCCTGCCAGACGGCACCATCAAACAGGTCAATCCGTTCTCCGGAACCGAAGTCTGGACCGTACGCGGTCGAGCCGACCGCCCGATGGATCTCAAAAGCGAACCGATCAGCCCACCACAGCCGATCGAAGACCGGGACACAGCCAGTGTATTCGGGCACAAACGCATGCTCGAAACCCCACCCGAAAAATCCCGACTCATCATCGACGATGACGGCGAAGCACGCATCCTCCGCGGCGTACAACCCAACGAACTGCACAGCACAGAGCCACTCTTTCGTCGCGTAGCCAACCTCTACGAAATCCTCACCTACGACTACTGGTCACTCAACTACGGCTACCAAATGAACCCCGCCGCAGCGATGCACATGACCGAATACCTGGCCACAGAAGAAGGCTGCCAACACGTCGAAAACATCCTGCGCCAAAAATGGACCACCATGGGCCTACCGCAAGAAGAAATCGACGCACACTTCACCGAAGATCAGCGCATGGCCACCCTCTACGACAAGTCGCGCATGCTCTTCGCCGGCGGCCACGATGTCATCATCACCCGCGACCACTACATCCCTGGGGCAACCAGCACCGACCAACTCCTATCCTCCGGGGAACTGTCCTGGCAAGACCATCGGCACTTCATCGCCTTCACCGTCGATGGCATGGACCAGCTCTACCGCCAAAACCGCTACGTCCGCTACGTTGCAGCATTCCAGAACTGGTTGGAGCCAGCCGGTGCCTCCATCGAACACCTCCACAAACAACTCGTAGCCATCGATGAACACGGTCTGCAAAACGAGGTGGAGATTGCACAAGTCCGTTCAAATCCGAACATGTACAACGAATGGGCCGTGGACTACGCAGCCCGCCACAATCTTGTCTTTGCGGAAAACGACCACGCCATTGCGTTTGCTGGTTTCGGTCACCGCTGGCCAACCCTCGAAGTGTTCTCCAAGTCTGCAACCACGGAACCATGGCTGATGAGCGACGAAGAACGCGATGCCATGGCAGACCTAGTCCACGCATGTCACGTGGCCTCTGGGCCGCACATTCCGTGCAACGAGGAATGGCTGCACCGGCCGCTCGATGTTGATGTGCCAATGCCATGGCGCATCGTCATTAAGTGGAGGATTTCCACCCTGGCGGGATTCGAAGGTGGCACCAAGATCTTCATCAACACCACCCGCCCGAGCGACCTCAAGGAAGATGTCCTCACAACGCTGCTAGAAGCCCGCGAAGCAGGTCGCCTGGCACCTGGCATCCGCTTGGGCGATGAATGCAATTTCACCCCAAATTCCCTCAAATACAACCCCGCGATTAGGTAACTTTAGGTAACTTACTGTGAATTCCGATCAACACGTCCAAACCGGCGCAAACCGCCCAGCATCACATCCAACCACCGCCCAGCCGGACAGCTCCCAGCCAAACAGTTCCCAGCCGGGAACCGACCGGGCGGGGGCGATCCAAGCCTTCCTGGATCACCATCCCGTAAACAGTGCGTGGATTCGGGAATTCTATGAATGGATGCATGCGCACCCAGAGCTGTCGCTTCATGAGGAACACACAGCAGCCCGGATTCTGCAGGAACTGTCCGGCTTCGACTGTGAGGTGACATCAAACATCGGCGGGCACGGCATCACCGCGGTGTTTCGCAATGGTGATGGGCCGGTGGTGCTCATGCGGGCCGATTTCGATGCGCTGCCAGTCACCGAAGCAACCGGATTGCCATATGCCTCAACAAATCCAGGAGTGATGCACGCGTGTGGCCATGACGTACATACCACTGCGTTGTTGGGTCTGTGCCAATTGATGGATGCCAACCGGGATGCCTGGGAAGGCACGTTCATCGCGCTATTCCAGCCTGCGGAAGAGGTGACGCTGGGCGCGTTGAATATGGTCAATGATGGCTTGTCGGACAAGATTCCCACCCCGGATGTGTGTCTGGGACAGCACGTTGTGGCGGGGCGCTCTGGCACCGTCATGAGCGCGCCAGGTCCGGTGCTGGCGGCTTGTGACACGATCACGGTTGAACTATTTGGCCGTTCTGCGCATGGTTCCCAACATCATGAGTCCATTGACCCAACATTTTTGGCTGCGATGATTGTGGTTCGTCTTCAGGGCATTGTTGGCCGGGAGGTTTCCCCAGCTGACTTTGCGGTGGTGACTGTTGGTACGTTGAGTTCTGGCCATACGAACAACACCATTCCGGATTCAGCGACGTTGGTGTTGAATTGCCGGTTCTATGACACGGACGTTCGAGATCGGACGTACGCCGCTATCGAGCGGGTTATTCGGGGAGAATGCCTAGCTTCTGGGGTGGAACGTGAGCCGGTTATCACGTTCTCGGCGCATGGAGAGCTCACCGATAATGATGCGGGAGTGTTTGAGGTAGTTCGCCCTGTGTTCGACGCGGTTTTTGCGGAAGCTTCACTCGACGCCGTTCCTTGGACTGCTTCTGAGGACTTCTCGGAGATTCCCCGACACTTCGGTGTGCCGTATTTGTTCTGGACGGTTGGCATTACCGATGAACAGACTTGGGCGCAGGGTGAACATGTGCCGGTCAATCATATGCCGACGTTTCACCCTACGCCCGAGTCCATTGAGGTAGCGACTCGCGCAGCTTCCGCTGCGGTCCTGGCCTACCTCTTTGTGCAACGCACCTAGTTCACCTTACGGTCGGCGCCCAACATGTGTACTTGAATCATGTTGGTGTTGCCGGCAATTCCCGGTGGGGATCCTGCAACAAACACCACCATGTCATCCCGTTTGAAATTGCCGGTAGCGAGCAGGCGGGAATCGATGGAATTGATCATTTCATCGGTGGAGTTCAGATCCTCGGAATGATAGGTCTCCACACCCCACGTCAGCGCGAGCTGCCTACGCACCTCTTCACTTGGGGTGAACACCAACAATGGCAACGGGGAACGCAAACGCGCAACACGCTTGGCAGTATCACCGGTCGAGGTAAACGCAACCATTGCGCGGGCGTTGAGTCGCTCTCCAATATCTTTCGCAGCGAAGGAAATCACACCACGACG
>JBHAQQ010000087.1:0-28695 GCA_041830435.1 Corynebacterium sp. | reverse complement strand
CGAGGTCACCTTCGACATCGACGCCAACGGCATCGTCTCTGTATCCGCAAAGGACAAGGGCACCGGCCAGGAGAACACCATCACCATCCAAGATGGTTCCGGCTTGTCGCAGGAAGAGATCGACCGCATGGTCAAGGATGCGGAAGCACACGCTGAGGAAGACAAGAAGCGCCGCGCGGTGCTGGTGCGATGCCGCCGAGTTCGAAGGATCCGAGCAGCTTGTTGTGGATTGCCATTTCGCGCTCACCTTGGAATACCTGGATTTGCACGGATGGCTGGTTGTCTTCTGCCGTAGTGAAAGTCTCGGAACGCTTCGTTGGAATGGTGGTGTTGCGCTCGATGAGCTTGGTCATCACACCGCCCTTGGTTTCAATGCCGAGGGACAGTGGGGTGACGTCGAGGAGGAGAACGTCCTTCACTTCACCACGCAGCACACCTGCCTGCAGCGCTGCACCGACTGCAACGACCTCATCTGGGTTCACGCCCTTGTTTGGTTCCTTGCCGCCGGTCAGTTCCTTCACCAGGTCGGTGACTGCGGTCATGCGGGTGGAACCACCAACCAGAACCACGTGGTCGATTTCGTCGATGGAGACTTCGGCATCCTTCAGCACTGCTTCGAATGGCTTCTTCGTGCGATCCAGGAGGTCCTGGGTGATGCGCTGGAATTCGGTGCGGGTGAGGGTCTCGTCGAGGAACAGTGGGTTCTTGTCTGCGTCTACCGTGATGTATGGGAGGTTGATCGACGCCTGTTGCGAAGCGGACAGCTCAATCTTGGCCTTTTCCGCTGCTTCGCGGAGACGCTGTACAGCCATCTTGTCCTTCGAGAGGTCAACGCCTTGTGCAGACTTGAACTTCTCTACCAGCCAGTCGACGATGCGCTGATCCCAGTCGTCGCCACCGAGGTCGTTGTCGCCAGCGGTTGCGCGAACTTCTACTACACCATCGCCGATTTCCAGCAGGGATACGTCGAAGGTACCGCCACCGAGGTCGAATACGAGGATGGTTTGTTCCTTGTCGCCCTTGTCCAAGCCATATGCCAGTGCGGCTGCGGTTGGCTCGTTGACGATGCGCAGAACGTTAAGGCCGGCAATTTGGCCTGCGTCCTTGGTTGCTTGACGCTGTGCATCGTTGAAGTATGCAGGAACGGTGATAACTGCGTCGGTAACTTCTTCACCCAAGTAGGCTTCTGCGTCGCGCTTCAGCTTCATCAGCGTGCGGGCGGAGATTTCCTGTGGGGTGTAGGTCTTGTCGTCGATTTGCTTGGTCCAGTCGGTGCCGATGTGGCGCTTGACGGAACGGATGGTGCGGTCGACGTTGGTAACGGCCTGGTTCTTGGCGGACTGGCCGACGAGGATTTCGCCGGTCTTGGTGAATGCCACTACAGAAGGGGTGGTGCGTGCACCTTCAGAGTTAGCGATGACTTCTGCTTCACCGCCTTGCAGTACTGCTACTGCCGAGTTTGTGGTTCCGAGGTCGATACCTACTGCGCGTCCCATGTTGATGCTCCTTTGCTTTGGGGTTTGTGAAATTGTTGAACAAAATTCAACGCGAGTTGAGTGTCTGTTTATCAACTTTGATCGTTACTCAATGACCATTGTGCAACTTTTTTCCTGACCGTCAAGCGGACTTGAGTTCCAGTTACTCAACTTTGTTGATATGCGACTCAACTACCTGGCTGTTTGCTTTATTCCCAGCAACCCAAAAAATTTCAAAAATTTTTCGCCGGAGCGCTGTTACTAGGCACTATTACTGGGCATTATTACCGGATTACTGGGCACAGCCACTACTTGGAGCTGACCCCTTGGTGGTGGACACGCTGGAACCAGCATTTCACTGGGGAAGTGAGTTATCTTTCCACTATGCCACGCAAGACCTACACCGAGCAGTTCAAGCGTGACGCAGTGGTGTTGTACGCGTCGACTCCTGGAGCCACGATCAACGCGATCGCCTCCGATCTCGGGGTCAACCGCAACTCCCTGCGCACCTGGCTCGATTCCTTCAGCACCGGCACCACAACCAACGCCAACGGTGAAAAGGTCGCCAGCCCGATCGCCGCCGCCAACAGCGCACGTACCCGGGCTGAAGTAGAAGAAGAGTTTTGGACTGGCAACCCAAATCACGAGAGAATGGAAATCGAGGCACGTGCCTAGGAACAAAACCCGGGGCACTTCAGGTCGCTAGTGTCGCATTGCTATAAGGGGGAGCGTTTTAAAAGAAACTGCTAGAAACTGTGGGTTACCAGCAGTTTTTAGTTTTTTGCAACTGGATAATAGATGGCATATCAACTATATTGGTGAGTGTCAGAAAGGCAACAAGTTAAAAGTTAAATAGTCCATCTGGAGCAGTTCACCTGGGCAGGAAAGGATTGGCCATGACTGTGGCAGTTGTTGGTACTGGAATGATCGGCTCCCGCGTAGCATCTCGCTTGGCTGGAGGTGGCGTGGATGTGGTCGTCGCAGCAGGATCTCTAGAAAGCGCCCAAGCGGCAGCGGGCAAGATTGGACACGGCGTTAAGGCCGCCGAAACGGACGACGCTATCGCCCAGGCAGACACCGTCATCTTCGCCACCCGCTTCGACGTTACGAAGCAGCTGCTCCCAGAGCTCGGTGAGAAGCTGTCCGGCAAGATCGTGGTGGACCCATCGAACAACATCATGTTTGAAAACGGCAAGGCCCGCTCCCTGAACGAGGAGGGCGTTTCCGCAGCTGATCAGCTGTCGGCCCTGCTGCCAGCGAGCGCGAAGTACGTGAAGGCGTTCGGCTCCATGGCCGCCGCGGAGTTGGAGATCAAGGCCGACGCCGCTGGTAACAAGATCGTCATGTTCTACGCTTCGGATGACCAGGCCGCAGGCGATGCAGTTGCAAAGCTGGCTGCAGCTGGCGGCTGGGAGCCAGTGAAGGTCGGTGGTGTGAAGGACGCTCACCGAATCGAGATGTTCGGTGACCTGCACACTTACGATGGCCTAGACAAGCCAGCTACCCGCGAAATGGCTGACAAGCTGGTTTAGTCAGACTCATTAAGCATCCCTCGCTGTTTGTGCTCATGCTACCAGCGATTTGGCCCTTGGAGCAGTGATTTCGTCCACGGAAATGACATGTCTGAACGCGATGCGGGGCACTTTTACATACTCCGGCAGTGCCACGCTATGCCGTGTCCAGCACAGCCCAGCGTGGCGAGGAGCGCAAACACCTTACTTCGTGAAGAAGTCGTTCACACCGGTGACGTTGCCCTCGGCATCGTAGGTGTAAAAGCCCTTGCCATCGGCGATGCCGGTGAAGCCTGCGTCGATCGCTTCCTGTAGCTTGTCGGCAAAACGGATCTGGGAGTCCTCACCCGAGTTGCGTGCCACATTAGCCGCCACATTGAAGCCCACCACGTCGTACACCTCGAACGGACCGTGTGGGAAGTGGGTGCCGTTGCGCCACGCAGTATCGATCTGATCCGGGGAGCCCACGCCATTGATGTACAGGGCCGCACCAGCCTTCAACCATGGGATCAGAAGTGAGTTCAGGAAGTAGCCCGGGGTTTCTTTCAGTACGCGAGCCGGGATCATGCCCGTTTCCTCGGTGTACTGCACCGCCCGTTCAAAGACGTCAGAGTCCGTCTTCTCAGTGCGCATCACTTCCGCGAGATTCTGGGTCCAAATCTTGTTGGCGTAGTGGATTGCAAGGAAACGCTCGGGAGCGCCAGAAGCATCCGCGAAGGACGAAGGCAACAGGGAGGACGTATTTGTAGCGAAGATGGTCCTGGAATCAGCCAACTTGCCGACCTTCGCCCATGTCTCGCGCTTGAGCTCTAGGTTTTCCGGAACAGCCTCGATGATGATGTCCACATCTGAGACCGCACGTTCGAGGTCGGAGGTTGGGGTGATGCGCAATACGGCGTCGTTAAACTTTTCCTCAGTGAATCCTTCGAGGTCCTTCGCGTACTCGCCGCGCATCCACTCCCATCGGGCGGGTAGCTTGTCTAGGGATTCTTGAAATGGGTCGTACACGGTGACGTCTTTGCCGTGGTAGGCGGCTTGCATGGCGATCTGGGAACCCAGCACGCCTCCGCCCAGGATGGTGACGGTTTTGAATTCTGACATCGTTGGCTCCTTTGGTGTTAATTGCTGAAAACTTGTCCAAGTCCCACCGTACTCCTGCTCGCGTGGGACTGCATCGGTGCAGGTGGAGGGGGTATGATCGGGACGAGCGCGGACAACTCGTTGGCGGAGTCGTTCAACGCCTCGTTGAAGCGAGAAGTCCTGAAGGACGAGCCTGTTTTTCTAAGTCAGCTGGTATGCCGCCGGGACGTGTTCCAGTGGTGCATCCGGTACAACACAAAACGGTTGCACTCGTGGTGTGGCTACCGCTCGCCGAACGCCTTTGAAGCCGCCGAATCAGCTACACTTACTATCGCATCTTGATGAAATCCCCGTGTCCACTTTCCAGGGTTCGGGCCCCTTCCCGTCACACAGCGGCGCTATTGGGTCAACGCAGCAATCATTGCCTTACGCGCCGCGCGACCTTCCGGAGTATTCGTTAGATGAAGCATGTGGATCGCACCCGGAACCTCATGCAAATGGGCAGCAATTCCCGAGTCCTGCAAGCGCGCTACCAACAGTCGCGCATCCGGAAGCGACAGATCTGCGGAACCGCACCAAACATCGACCTGCGCACTTCCATACTCCCCTGAACAAGCCGTGCGGAATTGCTCCTGAGTGGCCAGCAGCGGAGATACCCGCGGGTCAGCCGTTCCGTGCGGAAGATTTCGCGACCACAACACCCCCTGCCGTCGCAGCTGCTCTGGATCCAAAAGCGGATCGAGGGTCGCAAACTCGGGCACTTGCGGATTGGCAAGATCCATATCCACCCAGGGCGCATTAAGGATCATGCTGCGTGGGGCAGGCAAGGCACCACCGGCCAGTCCTTGCGCACTGCTCTGAGCACCAACCCCCGCGTCGCCGCCTGCAGCAATCAACATTCCCAGCGCCAGGCCGCCACCCGCCGAATCCCCAATGATGGAAACCTCCTGCGCACCATGGTCCCGTACCAAATCCAAATAGGCAGCACGGATCAACGCTATCCCAGCGAGTGCATCCCCTTCTGGAAGCAGCCCATACAGTGGGATATCCACGCGCAACCCAGCCGCTGCAAGCGCTGCCACGAAATCCCAATTCCGTAACTGTATCGGCTTCATAAAACCACCGGGGAGCACATACAGCACTGCCCGTTTCGCCGCTTGCGCCGGCGACAGCTCCCCCATATCCGATCCCCCGAAGCGCATCGGCGCCACCGACACCACCTCAAATGTCGCTCCACCGTCCAGCTCAATGGTGCGACTACTCAATGCAAAATGCTGCCGGATGGCATGCGGCGCCTCGACGCCAGCTCCCGCCCCTGCCGGCACCTCGCCGGCAGGGGTATTGCCTGTTGCTGCTGCACGGGCGCGCTTCCGGCGCGCCTTCTGCACCTCAAACCACATCGCAAGACTCATGCCCCTAAGGATAGTTGCTGAGGCGGGAGGTGGCGTCGAACCACAAATTCAAACATATTTACACAACAATATCGTTGCCAAAACCGGAGCATCGACGCAGGTCAGCCCCTGTTTCGAATTTTTCCCATAACTACAAAAATGCACACCCACCCTGCTAAAGTCCCATACATAACTGCCCAAAATTGACGAAAACTCAACTGGACAATCGAGGAGAAAACCATGCACCTGCACGCTGCAGGCACCCTCACCAGCGCAGATATCCCGTGGAATATCACCATTCCATTGGGCATCATCGGCGCATTGCTGTCGCTCCCAGCCTGGATCTACTTCATCCGTGGCGCGGCGCAGATCTTCACCACGATCCGACTCGGACAACCCGCGCTGAACCGCCTGGACAACCCAGTCAAGCGACTCAGCAACCTCATTAAGGAAGTACTCGGCCACACCAAGATGGCCCGCAAACCAGGTGTCGCCTTTGCCCACTGGTTCGTGATGATCGGCTTCCTCCTCGGCTCGATCGTGTGGTTTGAGGCCTACATCCAAATTTTCAACCCAGAAGGCGGCTGGCCAATCATCGGCAAGCTCGCCGCGTACCACTTCGTTGACGAAATTCTCGGCATCGGTACTGTACTGGGCATTTTGGCGCTGATCATTATCCGCCAACGCATCGGCGACAAGGAAAAGAAGGCACGCTTCTACGGCTCCAACGCGCGCGCCGCATACTTCGTCGAAGCAGTGGTCTTGATCGAGGGTCTGGGCATGATCCTCGTGAAGGCTTCCAAGATCGCCACGTTTGAGGCGTACCACGGCGGCCACGCATCCACGGATTTCCTCACGATGCACATCGCGAAACTCCTGCCGGAGTCCGCACTCCTGGTTTCCATCTTCGCACTGATCAAGCTGCTTTCTGGCATGATCTGGCTGTTCGTTGTAGGTCAGAACGTCAAGTGGGGTGTGGCATGGCACCGCTTCATGGCGTTCTTCAATATCTTCCTGAAGCGCAACGCCGATGGCCGCAACGCGCTCGGCGCTGCGAAGCCAATGACCTCCGGTGGACGCATCCTCACCATGGAAAATGCTGACCCAGAAGAGGACAAGATCGGCGCTGGCCGGATCGACGACTTCACCTGGAAGGGCTGGATGGACTTCACGTCCTGTACGGAATGTGGCCGCTGCCAGGAACAATGTCCTGCGTGGAACACCTCCAAGCCGTTGTCGCCGAAGTTGCTGATCACCACGCTTCGCGATCACGCCATTGACTCCGCTCCGTATCTCAAGGCCGCTCGTGCCGAGGCGCAGCGTGGCCAGGGCATGCTCACCGGTGCTGGTTTGGATGATGCTGGACTCGACGCCCACGCCGATCTCCCACTCCTCCAACTGGTTGGCGCTGGAGAAATGGGCGTCATCGATCCTGATATCTTGTGGTCCTGCACCAACTGTGGCGCATGTGTGGAACAGTGCCCAGTCGATATTGAGCACATTGACCACATTGTGGACATGCGTCGTTACCAGGTGTTGGTTGATTCCGAGTTCCCAACTGAGCTCGGTGGTTTGTTCAAGAACATGGAATCTAAGGGCAACCCTTGGGGCCAGAACAACAACCTGCGTTCGGAATGGATTGAGAAGGCCAAGGCCGACGGTATCGACGTGCCAGTAGTTGGTGTGGATATCGAGAACTTCGACGACACCGAGTACCTGTTCTGGGTTGGTTGTGCCGGTGTGTACGACGACAACGCTGCCAAGACCACCCGTGCGGTTGCTGAACTGCTGCACACTGCTGGTGTGAAGTTCGCCGTGCTTGGCGAGGGTGAGGGTTGTACCGGTGACTCCGCTCGTCGTGCTGGTAACGAGTTCTTGTTCCAGATGCTGGCGGAGCAGAATATTCAGGTCCTCGATGAAGCGTTCGAGGGTGTGCCACCGAAACAGCGCAAGATCGTTGTGACGTGTGCGCACTGCTTCAACTCCTTGAAGAATGAGTACCCAGAGATGGGCGGCAATTACTCGGTTGTGCACCACACGCAATTGCTGAACAAGTTGATCCGTGAGGGCCGCTTGACGCCTGTGAATGCTCCTCAGTCTGGCCGGACTGTTACGTACCACGATCCATGCTTCTTGGGTCGCCACAACAAGGTGTTCGAGGCTCCACGTGAGCTGATTGGTGCTTCCGGCGCGAACCTGGTGGAAATGGATCGCAACCGCGATTTCGGCTTCTGCTGTGGTGCTGGCGGTGCTCGCATGTGGATGGAAGAGCATCTGGGCGAGCGCATCAACTTGAACCGTACTGATGAGGCACTAGCTACCGGTGCTGAGGCTATTGCAATTGGTTGCCCTTTCTGTAAGACGATGATGACCGACGGTGTGAACAACCGCCAGGCGGACATCGAGAATAAGAATGATCGCACCCAGGTTTTGGACATTGCTCAGATGTTCCGCGAGTCCATTCTGGTGGATGGGCAGTTGCCAGCTCCGCAAGAGAAGGCTTTCTTGGTTGCCCCTGAACGTGGCTGGGTCGATGAAGAAAAGCTCGCTCGTGAGGCAGCCGAAGCTGAGGCGGCGGCAGCTGAGGAAGCTGCGGCAAAGGCAAAGGCTGAGGCGGCAGCTAAGGCAAAGGCGGAAGCGGCAGCAGCTCAACCTGCACAGACTGCGCCTGCGGCAGCACCAGCGGCACAAAGCTCGCCAGCTGCGCCTTCCGCACCAGCGGCAGCACCAGCTGCTCCTACAGCACCAGCAGCTCCAGCAGCACCAGCAGCTCCAGCTGCGCCAGCAGCACCGTCCGCAGCAGCGGCACCGGGTGCTCCAACAGCACCTACTACTCCAGCGGCACCACCCGCACCGGCAGCACCATCCGCTCCAGCAGCTCCGGGTGCTCCTGCGGCACCGGCAGCACCAAGTGCGCCAGGGGCTCCGGCAGCACCTTCCGCTCCAGCTGCCCCGGGTGCTCCTGCGGCTCCTTCTGCCCCGGGTGCTCCTGCGGCTCCTTCCGCTCCGGGTGCTCCAGCAGCACCGTCCGCACCAGCAGCACCAGGGGCTCCAGGGGCTCCAGCAGCTCCAAGTGCACCAGCGCCGGCTGCCCCAGCGGCACCGGCAGCACCAAGTGCGCCAGGGTCTCCGGCAGCCCCTTCCGCTCCAGCAGCTCCAGGGGCTCCAGCAGCACCTTCTGCACCAGCAGCGCCTTCCGCTCCAGCGGCACCGTCCGCAGCAGCTCCTGCGGCTCCAGCAGCACCATCCGCAGCAGCACCATCCGCTCCAGCGGCACCTTCTGCACCGTCCGCTCCAGCAGCTCCAAGTGCGCCAGCGGCTCCATCTGCAGCAGCACCGGCTGCCCCAGCGGCACCGTCCGCAGCGGCTCCTGCGGCTCCTTCTGCACCGGCAGCACCAAGCGCACCGGCAGCACCAGCTGCTCCAAGTGCTCCAGCTGCTCCGGGCACACCATCTGCTCCAGCGGCTCCAGCAGCTCCGGCAGCTCCGGAACCAGCTGCCCCAGCTGAGGCAACTCCGGCCAAGCCAGCAACACCAGCCGGTGACGCGCCAGCGCCGAAGGCCGCAGCTCCCACCGGTGACATCTCCAAGATCACTCGCCTGATCCCAGGCGCACCCGGCACTCCAGCCACCCCAGCTGAGTAGCCCACTACCGCTCACATAGCGGTCAAAAAAGGCCAGTCCCAAGCCGCATGGTGCGGTGGGGCTGGCCTTTTCTCTTGCATTCTCTTGCACGCAGCGTCAATTCCCCTCGCGAATCCCCTGCCCGCCCCAAACACAACGCAGCACTCTGCGCAGAACTCGACGCCGCGTCGCGGAGCTCACAGGAAAGGGGACGAAACTACATGATTTCGGTGCGGATCGCAGCACTTTCGTCCCCTAAGGTGTGCCACATCACTTTCCCCACACATTTTCACACTGCCAACGGGTCATCTGCCCGAGGTAAGTGCTCACACGCCCCCTCCCCAAGCGCCCAACACCTCCGTTGCCTACCGGAATTTGCGCGCTTGATAGGCGTTTGTACGATCCTGAAATTCACGACCTGCGGTTTTGTCGAGCGCGACAGAACAAACGCCCATCAAACGCGCACACTCAGCGCCAACATGCAATCTTTTGAGGCAACCTGATGGCTAATTCAAGCCTGGCACGAACGGGCATGAACTCATAGCCCTACCTGCACAAATAGTCCTCCATCCACAAACGGAGTACGCTCTAGTTCACTATGACTGCCGACCCATCGGTGCCATCAAAGAAGTCGTCAGACCAGGCCACCACCGCTGAACCCACCACTTCTCAGGCCACGCCCGCTCAAGCTTCGAGCTCACCAGCCGCGTCGTCTGAGTCTTCGGCGACCCTTGAGCAGTCCCCAAACCAAAACCCAGACCAAAGGCCCAAGAAGAAGCGCCCCGCCGCATGGATCATCATCCTCGCGGTCGGCTTACTTTTCGTGCTTCTCGCTGGCATCGGCAGCTATATGATGATGCGCGGCACGAACAGCCCTGAACCCGCTGGGTCCGTGAGCCATAAGTTGTCTGTGTCCCGCCAGCCTGCGACTACTGTGAATAAGTATCAAACGGCCACTTCCACGTCGACGTCTCAGGATTCCAGCGACTATAGCAGTGGTTATGGTAGCGGCTACGGTTCTGGCTATTCCTATGATCCTGGTTATGGGTCCTGACAGGAGCCTTCGCCGCAGGTCGTGTCCACTTCTTCCCCCGACGCCCCCGCTTCCCCCACCTCCGCCTCTCGTACACAGGGAAGTGGTGGCCGTGATGGCGCTGGCGCCTCCGGCGCAGCGAGTAGCCGGGAGCCCGCTGGTCAGGCTGGCAATGGTGCCGGCACTGGCAACAACTCTGGCGCCGGTACCGGCAACACAGGCGGCGCGAGCGGCGACAGCGCTAACGCAGACTCGGGCGCCACGGCCGAGGAGTAAACACCACAGCCCAATCCAACCCCCGATTGTGTGGGATGTTGCTACTGGAGGGCGTCGATTGATGGCACAATAGGCAGAATCAGCAAGCCTATCCGCCCCAGCGAGCTACGCGCCCTGGACCAGTCCACCAAACTGCAAAACGTCTTGTACGAGATCCCCTCCCCGGACTACCCCCTGTGGACCGCGGCGACGTCCCTGTCCGGCGGCACTCCCGTGCACTACCTGTGCGACGAGGAAGACGATTGGAACCCCTCCATCGAGGACATCAAGGCCAAGATTACCCCACGCACGAAGGCGATCGTGGTGATCAACCCGAACAACCCGACAGGCGCGGTGTACTCGCGGGAGGTGCTGCAAAAGATTGTTGACGTGGCGCGAGAGCACTCGTTGTTGATCCTCGCCGATGAGATCTACGACAAAATTCTTTATGACGACGCCAAGCACATCTCCATCGCCACTCTCTGTCCAGATCTACTCTGCATTACCTACAACGGCCTGTCGAAGGCGTACCGTGTGGCGGGATACCGTGCGGGCTGGATGGTGCTGACGGGGCCGAAGGGACATGCGAAGGGCTTCATCGAGGGGCTGACTTTGCTTGCGGGTACGCGTTTGTGCTCGAATGTTCCTGCTCAGCACGCCATTCAGGTGGCGATTTCGGGCCGGCAGTCGATCGATGACTTGGTGCTGCCGGGAGGCCGTCTGCTGGAGCAGCGCAATGTGACCTACGAGAAGCTGAACGAGATCCCTGGCGTGAGCTGTGTGAAGCCAATGGGCGCGTTGTATGCATTCCCGAAGCTGGATCCGAATGTGCACGAGATTCACGATGATGAAAAGTTCATGTTCGACCTGCTGCGTGCGGAGAAGATCCACATGGTGCAGGGTACGGGCTTTAACTGGCCAGAGCCTGACCACTTCCGCATAGTGACGCTGCCGTGGGCTCGCGATCTGGCCGACGCCATCGAGCGCCTGGGCAACTTCCTGGCGAGTTATAAGCAGTAGGTTTTGGTTGGGGGCTGGTGCTTGGGCTTGAGTTTGGGCCTGGGGGCACCGCCCCGCACCGCCCGGCGCCCCCAGTCGCTCGGCAGCACCAATAGCCGCCCAGCGGCACCCACAACCGAATAACCACCAGCAATTGATATCGAGAGCAAGTGAGCCCACGAGAATGAGCAAAGCCACAGCCCCAACCACCAAAACCACCCCAACCAAAACCGCCACAACCAACAACCCCTCCCCCGGCGGCCTCCTCGGCACCATCGAAAAGATCGGCAACAAGCTGCCCAACCCGTTTTGGCTGTTCGTGATCCTCGCCGGCCTGGTAGCGGTCACAAGCTGGATCGGCTCCATTATCGGCATGTCCGCCACCGACCCCGAGTCCGGCGAACAGATCCAGGTCACCAATCTCCTCACCGCTGAGGGCTTGTCCCGAATGATCACGGATGCGGTGGAGAATTTCACCAGCTTCCCACCCCTTGGCGTGATCTTGGCCGTGATGCTGGGCGTGGCCGTGGCTGAGCAATCTGGGCTGCTTTCTGCCCTTGTTCGTGCGATGGTGGCGAAGGTCTCTCCGAAGATGCTCACTTTCGTTGTTGCGCTGGCTGGGGTTACGGGGAGCGTGGCGTCGGATGCGATTTATGTGATCTTGATTCCGCTGGGCGCGATGGCTTTCCACGCGGTGGGGAGGTCGCCGATTGTGGGCGCGATGGTGGCGTTTGCTGCTAGTTCGGCGGGGTTTAATGCGTCGTTGATTCTGAATATTACGGATCTGCTGCTGGCGGGTATTTCCACGAAGGCGGCGCAGATCGTCGACGCGGAGTACACCGTCAACGCGCTGGCGAATATTTTCTTCGTGGTGCCGTCGGCGGTGGTGTTGGCGTTGATCATCACTGTGGTCACGGAGCTGTTAATCGTCAAAAAGGCGCGTGAGCTGGTCGATCATGATGATCTGGATACGTCCTCTCTCTCCTTTTCACCCGACGCCAACCCCGCCTCCACCAACTCCCCAGACAACTATGACTTCTCTGAGGACGAGGAGAACCTAGCTCTAAAGCCCATTGAGGCGAAGGGCCTGGCGTGGTCTGGAGTGGCGCTGCTGCTGTTTTTGGTGGCGTTTTTCGCGCTGATTTTTGTTCCTGGTTCGCCGTTGGCGGGCACTGATGGGGAGTTTATGGAGTCGCCTCTTATCACGGCGATTGCGGTGCCTATTGCGTTGGCCTTTTTCTTGGTGGGCGCGGTGTATGGCCTGAAGGTGGGGACAATTAAGTCGGCTAGTGATTTCCCGGAGTTCATGGCCAAGGGCCTGCAGACTCTGCTGCCGATGATTGTGCTGTTTTTCATGGTGGCGCAGTTCTTGGCGTGGTTCCAGTGGTCGAACTTGGGCGTGTGGACGGCGATTAAGGGTTCGGAGCTGCTACAGGCGTGGAACTTACCGCCGCTGGTGATGTTCGCGGGCCTCGTTGTGATGGTGGCCTTGTTGAACCTGTTCATTACGTCTGGTTCGGCGCAGTGGGCACTGATGGCACCGGTGGTGGTGCCGATGTTGATGTATGCGAATGTCAGCCCGGAGGTGGCACAGATGCTGTTCCGCATTGGTGATTCGCCGACGAACATTATTACGCCGATGTCGCCATACTTCGCCTTGGCACTGACGTTCTTGCAGCGGTATTACAAGCGTGCGGGTGTGGGTACGCTGATGTCTTTGGCGCTGCCGTATTCGATGGCGATGCTGGTGGGTTGGTTCTTGTTCTTCGTGGTGTGGTACTTGGTTGGCCTACCGCTGGGGCCTGGGGTGTCTATGCACTACCCCGCGGGCTAGCGTCCAACTGCGCCGGCCCCGCTACGCGGCGTGGATGTTCACGTGCCAGCGCACACTGAACTTGTCGATTAGCTGGCCGATTCGCAACCCCCTCCTCACAGCTCAAAGAACTCGTATGCCGCCATGAAGTTCTCCGGAGCTATCTCCGCCATGTGCACCTGCATCAGCCCGCTGGGCGCGATGGATCGTTCGATGTCGCCCCGGGAGAGTAGCTCTTCGATCCTCTTTATGTCCTCCATACTGTAAGGCTCAACTTCCACGCGCGGCGGCATGATGGCGTGGAAGTCGTTGAGGTCGATCATCAGTGGGTTGAAATTTTCCTCGTAGCGCAGGTGAGCCACGCAGTATTCGTGTGGGTCGAGCATGAATGAGTTCCACAGTCCGCGGATGGCGTCCTTACTTTTGCGAACCTCGTGCTGAAAGTCGTCAAAGCTGGTGATGTCGAGTACGTTGCCGTTTTCTTCGCGTAGAAATCCGAAGACGAGCCCGGTGGCATTGGTGTTGTTTATTTGGTTGAACCAGTAGAGCAGTTGGGCGTAGAGCTGGTCCTTGTCGGCGATGTCATGGGAGAAGGTGCTGCATTCAAGGTCGGGCGTGTAGGTGCGGCCGTCTTTGAGGTCGTTGACGATGTCGCAGCGTTGCACTGACCAGATGTCCATGGGTTCTCCTTGTGGTTCGCCGTCGGTTTTGTGGCCCTATTCTATTCTTT
The DNA here is from genome assembly GCA_041830435.1 of Corynebacterium sp. Taxonomy (GTDB): domain Bacteria; phylum Actinomycetota; class Actinomycetes; order Mycobacteriales; family Mycobacteriaceae; genus Corynebacterium. The sequence goes on along the minus strand of JBHAQQ010000087.1, from coordinate 14,784 downwards.
CCCCCCCGGACGCCCAGCTCCCACCCCCTAAACCTCCCTTGCACCCCACGGCATCCCACGCTCACGAACCTTTCCTGCGGTTTTACCGCGGCAGTTTACGTGTTTAACGCTTAACTATGTAAACTTGACCCCAACTTTACATAGTTAAGCGTTATCCAAATGCGCTATAGTCTCGGCACGCCTCGCGCCTCGGGAGGCGAGAGGCGTGTATCGAATCGGCTGCTTGCAAGCTTTCGATCTGCGGCGGTGACAAGTTCTATCAGTTCTTCAGCATAGTATCCCTGGAGCCCACCTCTTCCGATGGATTTGGCATTGAGGATACCCGCTTCGGAAAGAACGTCTAGCGCTTTTCGGGCGTTAGCTCGGCTGACTCCGTACATCCGCCCTACGCTGTCAACGGTTGCAATTGGGTGTGCCGCGAGTCCTTTGAGCAGTTTGGCTTCTACCGAGTCTGATCTTAAAGATCGTATTCTGCCAGCCTCACTTCGGAAGGCATCCAGTCGTTGTTTCCAGATCTCATTTATGGAGACCAGTTCGTCCGCAATACTGTGCGCTTGATTCACAGCTTCTTCTGCCGACCGCACAAAAAATTCAATCCAGGACACCTCGTCATTGCTTCTATATGCGCCTAATCCATCAACGTAGGCACGTGACCATGTTCCTAGGACAAGGCTGATTGGAAGAATGGATCCTTTGGTGAGGCCTCGTCTGCGAAGCACTCCATGGATCAGGGCTCTACCCACTCGCCCATTTCCATCCGCAAAGGGGTGAATGGTTTCGAATTGTGCATGAACTAGTGCTGCTTGAACTAGCGCGCCATGCTCCGCACCATTTAGATATTCCACGAGGTCGGTCATTAGATCTTGGACTCGCGATGGCGCTGGAGGCACGAAGTCCGCCCCGATGGGCGTGTGATCACTGCCGCCGATCCAGTTCTGAAGCTCCCTGATACCAATTGGCACACGCGAGCGTTCACCCAACAACTGTGCTTGCAGTTGTTCTAGATCCTCCGTCGTCACTCTTTCGGCCACGCCAAATAATTCATTTACGCGGTCCATCACTTCAAGGTTTCGGGCAACCTCTTCAGCATTGTTTTTGAATCCGGTGACTTCTTCATTTTGCGATAGCTCGGCGAGGATTACTTTGTCGACTTTGGGAATAATTCCTTCAATTTTGGAAGATGCCACCGCTTCGGAACGAAGCAATAGCCTTGAGATGTTTTCTAGCTGGCTTGCATCATCTCGCTGCGCCAGTTGAATTATCTTCCGCTCTACAGCGGATGCATATTGCGATAGCTCAGGGCCGATTCGTATGCTTTTCCCGTTCAGCAGATCAGGAACAAACGCTTTGAATTCGCCCCCTAGTTTGTCTCGCCTAGCCAGACTTGGATTGTCGACAGGGGTCCACATTTGCGGTTCATAGTGAGCCACAATTTTCCCTTTCCTGCGGTTTTACCGCGGCAGTTTACATATTTAACACTTATCTATTAAAACTTGACCCCAACTTTACATAGTTAAGCGTTATCCATCACCACTCCCCCGCGCCCCGCGATCACCCAGCGAACGCGAATTCTACTTCCGCTTCTGGGTCTACGGACTTCACGATTGCTCCGTAGAAACTTTCGGCTTGTTGTTCGAGGAATTCGCGGTTGTCGTCGATGCTTTGTTGTTTTCTGTCGTCGTTGAGGATGTCGGTGACGAGTGCTGCGGCGTCGATGTCGTCGGTAGTCCAGGAGAGGATGCCGTTGTCTTCGACTGCGGTGCGGAATTGTTCGTCACTGTGGCCGATGAATACGAATTCTGGCACGGTGATCAGGTATTTTGCCGCCTCAGCTTCTCCCCCGACCTGCCCTACTTCGTCGATGGTCACTTCTTTACCCTCCAGCCCCAGCTTGGCCTTGTAACTGTATTGGATGAAGGAGGTGCGGTCGGTAAATGGTACGTTGCGACCGAATAGTTGGGCTTGTCTTCTGCTTTCGGTGATTCCTTCGATGGCTTGGCTCATGAGGACCACTTGTTCTTCGGCCTGCACGGCCTTGACTACTTTGCTGTGGGTGGTTTCGGTTTCTTGGGCGAAGAATCCGGGCATGTTTTTGGCGCCGAAGTACATTATGAGTCCACCGATGAGCACCCCGATGACGAGGAAGATGATGGTGGCAATGAGGCCGCGGGTGGTGCGCATGGTGGGCTGCTTTCTGTGGTCGGGTTTTGTTTCCCCTATTTTAGCCCAACGCCCAGCTCTCCCTCCCCTCACTTCTTATTCGCAGGCCACGCCGTCTCTGTCGCGGTCGAGCTTTGTGGAATAGCCTGGGCTGCCTACGTAGAGTGGTGCGGCTCCGGCGGCTCGTGCTGCGGCGCAGTTTGGGTAGTAGGCGCTGGCCGGCGCTGGCGCGGGTGCCGGCTCAGGGTTGGGAGCGGCAGCTGGTGCGACGAGTGCTGCTGGGGCTCGGTTGCGATCGTCGTCTTCGTTGCCTACGCTTGCGACTATACCGACCTCGTCGTTCGCAGTGCTTTGTTCGGTAGTGCGCGTTGCCGAGCTTACTGTCGAACTAACCACCGAGCGCGAAGTGGTACTCGACGTCGAGCTAGCTGCAGTCGCACGAGTTGTGGAAGTGCGCTCACTGCTGGTTGCGACCGCGGTACTCCGCTCTGCACTTGATTGCTCAGCGCTGGTTTGCCGGGTGGTCTCCGCTACTTGATCGGCCTCATCGGTTCCATCTGCCATACCTCTGCCGATGAGGGCAAGGAAGATGATTGCGAGGACCGCGATAACTACCTTGAATTTTGAGGACTTCTCCTCCTCTGGCTGTTTTCCGGGTTCCTGCATCGGCGGCGCGCTTACGGGGTTGCCATCGGGTTGTCCGAGGAAGGGATTGTTGGAGGGGTCGGCCCAGTCATGCATTTCACCTCAAAGTGGGGGTCTTAATCCAAAACGTCCCCACTTACTTTGGTGTGACGTACCGCATTTCCGCTACACACATCACGATCGGAACCTCTTCAGGGGGGGTAATGAGATGTCGACCTAGTCAATGGTGCGTTTATGATCAGTAGATCGTCTTGTTAAAGAAGAGACAACACAAAAATCGTCACTCCCAACATCGTCGCCTCAACTTCAACCATCATTGCCAAATTCAGATCGCATCCAGAAATTGGAAGAACGCGTTTCAGAGTTGGAGCGTCACCTCTCCTCGCTCCTCGTTACTACTACATCCCGTAAACCCCATATCATGTTTAAACAGCAGTGCTCTGAAGTCATTTTGCAGAAAGGGATAATCTCTCATGACTCGTCGAATGCTGAATAGTACTGACTCAGCCCCTTCGGTGCTGCGAGTTCAAGAGATGAATGAGGAAGAACGTCGCCTCCACGTGGAGAAACTCGGACGGGAAATCGCAGACTGGTCTGCCGACCTCAACTGTCGACTGGCTTGACTAACCGAGGGATTTGTACGCCACTTTAGCCCAAACACAAAAGACGGCTCACTTGGGGCCAGAGCCTCTTTGCCTTGCGGCTTGAGGGTTCGAATATTACCCGCTTTCTGACTGATAAACTAACGGAAACCAATGCGCCTACGAGCCTGATACAGCAGCCCCACATCAAATTGGCAAAGTTGGAACCCAAATTGGCAAACAATCTTTCCTAATTTCCCAATTTGTTTCCAACTTTCCAGCTCCTTCCGCTCCGGGCGCACCGGCGGCTCCAGCTGCACCGGCAGCACCTTCCGCATCAGCAGCTCCATCTGCCCCAACGGCTCCAGCAGCACCTGCTGCACCGGCTGCTACCGCTGCAACATCAGTTCCAGCGGCCGCCGCACTTCAAGCAGCAAATACCGAAACTGCAAACAACACTGAGGCAGCGCCAACCACGTCAGCTGAAGTTTCTGCTGCAGCTACCAACTCCGGCGACCTGAGCAAGCTCATTCGCCTCATTCCAAACGCACCTGGCACTCCATCATCGCCAGCGGAATAGTTGAGCGGGTCCAGTAACCGAAACACACAAAGGCTCTCCTTCAACACACATTGAAGGGGAGCCTTTCCCCATGACCCGCAATATCCACAAACCCAACCATCCACCATCCACAAACCCAACCATCCACCATTTGCAACAACTCCAATACTGCAAAAGATTCAGATCTATACATTTCGCAACACACGAGCACCCAGATTCTGCAAAAGCGGAAAAGACTCAAAAACCAACCCCCACCACTCTCAACCCTGGGTTTACAGTTTTAAGAACTCACCCAAAGGAGTATTCTGAGAAGACTATGAATGACGAGCACAACGAGGATCTCACCACCTCCTCCGAAGAAACCAGCGAACAAAGCGAAACTGCTGAAAACCGCAACGCAATTCGCCTAGCTGGCGCATGGAAATGGATTCTCGTCGCAGGTCTTCTCCTCGCCATCATCGCAGGTTGGACGGGCTGGACAATGATGAAAAACTCACCAAAGCCAACCAACATAGGCACCCAAATCACCGGCTCTCTCAAACCCTCCTACGCAAGCCCAACCACCACAAACCGCTACCAAACAACCAACGCCACCCCAACCACAACCACCACAACCCGAAACTACCGATCGGACTACGGCAGTGGATACGGTTACGGATCCACTGCCAACACCGACACCTATTACGACACCGACGACTACGACTACAGCACCACCACCGATTGGGAAGACATCACCTGGGACACCACCGAAACCATCGAACCAGCAGAACCAACAAGCGATTGGACTGGCAATAACACAACCGACTGGAACACCAACAGCACCAACACCGGCACAACAGGCGGTACAAACACCGGCACAGGAACCGGTACTGCAAACGGTGGCACCGGAACCGGAACGAACACCGGCACCGGTACAGTAACTGGAGGCACAACAGGCGGCGGCACAACGGGTGGCACAACCGGTGGCGGCACCGGCAACCAAACCATCACCACACCACAAAACTAGCCACCACCTGCCCCGAACCAATCACCCCACAACTCTCAAACTCACCACACCAACCCTGTGCGCTACACTAAACAACATGAAAAAGCACATCCGCCCCAGCGAACTTCGCACGCTGGACCAATCCACCAAACTTCAGAATGTTCTGTATGAAATCCGTGGACCAGTCAACGCCGAGGCGGAACGCATGGAAGCGGACGGCCACCGCATCCTCAAACTCAACACCGGCAACCCAGCAGCATTCGGATTCGAAGCACCCGACGTAATCATGCGCGACATGATTGCTGCTCTGCCTTACGCACAGGGATACTCCAGCTCCCAAGGCATCATCTCCGCACGCCGCGCGGTCGTCGCACGCTACGAAGTAATCCCCAACTTCCCAACCTTCGACGTCGAAGACGTCTACCTCGGCAACGGCGTCTCCGAACTCATCACCATGACCATGCAGGCCCTCCTCAACGACGGAGACGAAGTCCTCATCCCATCCCCCGACTACCCACTCTGGACCGCAGCAACCTCCCTCTCCGGAGGCACGCCAGTCCACTACCTCTGCGACGAAGAGGACAACTGGAACCCATCTATCGAAGACATCCAGGAAAAAATCACCCCAAATACCAAAGCAATCGTGGTGATCAACCCCAACAACCCAACCGGCGCTGTCTACTCCCTCGAAACCCTCCAAAAAATCGTGGACATCGCCCGCGAACACTCACTCCTCATCCTCGCAGACGAAATCTACGACAAAATCCTCTACGACGACGCAACCCACATCAGCATCGCCACCCTCTGCCCAGACCTCCTCTGCATCACCTACAACGGACTCTCAAAGGCATACCGCGTCGCCGGATACCGCTCCGGCTGGATGGTCCTCACCGGGCCAAAAAACCACGCCAAAGGCTTCATCGAAGGACTCACCCTCCTCGCCGGCACCCGCCTCTGCCCAAACGTGCCAGCACAACACGCAATCCAAGTCGCAATCTCCGGACGCCAATCCATCGACGACCTCGTCCTCCCCGGCGGACGACTCCTCGAACAACGCAACATCACCTGGGAAAAACTCAACGAAATCCCAGGTGTAAGCTGCGTCAAACCAATGGGCGCACTCTACGCATTCCCTAAGCTCGACCCAAACGTCCACGAAATCCACGACGACGAGAAATTCATGTTCGACCTCCTCCGCGCCGAAAAAATCCACCTCGTCCAAGGCACCGGATTCAACTGGCCAAAACCAGACCACTTCCGCGTCGTCACCCTCCCATGGGCACGCGACCTCGAAAACGCCATCGAACGACTCGGAAACTTCCTCGCAAGCTACAAACAATAACAGTCGCTCCCAGCCCCAAACTTAGAGTATGCTGAACGGCATGACGTTCAACACTGTAGTAACTGGCGGCGCGGGCTTTATCGGCTCCCACCTCGTCGATGCCCTCATAGCCGCCGGCCACAACGTCGTCGTAATCGATGATCTCTCCCACGGCAAACGAGAATTTCTCAACCCTAAAGCCACATTCATCGAAGCTGACATCGTAACCGCAGACTTCGACACCATCTTCGCCGAACACCAACCAGAAGTAGTGTTCCACCTCGCCGCACAAAAAGATGTACGCCTCAGCGTCGAAAACCCAGTCAACGACGCAAACGTCAACATCATCGCCACCATCCGCCTCGCAGACGCAGCCCGCCGCCACGGCGTACGCCGCATCGTCCACACCTCCTCCGGCGGAGCAATCTACGGCCGCGAAGCAGAACTCCCAGTCGCAGAAACCACCACCCCCAACCCAGACTCTTTCTACGCAGTCTCCAAATACGCCGGCGAAATCTACCTCAACACCTTCCACAAACTCTACGGCCTGGAAAGCGCATACATCGCACCAGCAAACGTCTACGGCCCACGTCAAGACCCATTCGGCGAAGGCGGCGTGGTCGCAATCTTCAGCCAACGCCTCCTCACCGGCCAACCAACCCGCGTATTCGGCGGTGGCACCAACACCCGCGACTACGTCTACGTATCTGACGTTGTCGACGCCTTCATCGCAGCCGCAGGCACCGCAGGCAACGGCGAACGCTTCAACATCGGCACCGGCATCGAAACCACCGACAAAGAACTCCACAGCGCCGTAGCCGCAGCCACCGGCGGCCAAGACAACCCTGAAGACGCACCAGCGCGCTTAGGCGATGTCCCACGATCAGTACTCGACATCAACAAAGCCCGCGACATACTCGGCTGGGAACCAAAAATCCCACTCGCCGAAGGTATCAACCGCACCGTCGAATACTTCCGCAACGCCTAAGCACCCCGGCAACCACCAACGACCAACCCCCACCAAAGCCCACCGAAAGCCCCTCTCATGCACGTGGTCATCGTAAGCCAATACTGGCACCCAGAAAACGGCGTACCTCAACGCCGCTGGGCCTGGCTTACGCAACACCTCACACAAGCCGGCCACAACGTCACCGTCATCACCCCACCACCAAACTACGACCGCGCAGAAAAACGCGCCCAACGCAGCCAAAGCAAACCAGAAACAGGACCACACGGCGAAACCATCCTCCGGTGCAGCTTCCTCCCAACCGGCAACAGCCTCATCTCCCGCGCGCTCGGCCAAGCCTCCATCGCCGGATTCATGCTCAGCCGCGCCCTTGGCCCCAACGGCCTCCGCACCACCAACAACAACCAACCCGTAGACCTAGTCATCGGTACCGTCCCCGCCATCCCCACCGCCTTCGTAACCCAAGCCATCGCCAAAGCACTGCGGGTACCATACGTCATCGACCTGCGCGACGCCTGGCCTGACCTCCTCCAACAAGCACGCCGCTGGAACGAAGCGACCGGCACCACCAGCTGGCGCGAACGCCTCCTAAACTCCGGCCCGATGTACGTGATTGAACGCGCTGTCCGTGTAGCCATGTACAGCACCCTCCGCAATGCCCACGCCGTAATGGTCACCTCGGAATGGCTCGGCCAATCCCTCGCCAACAACCCGCATCTGCAACACGGCACCAACGCGGGCGCCGACAAATACATCCTGGTGCGCAACCTCTTCCCCGCCTCTGTCCCCGCCCAACCACGCACCCCCACCACAACAAACGCTGAACGCCCCCTGCGTGTCCTTTACGCCGGAACCGTGGGCCGCGCACAACAACTCACCAATATCATCGACGCCCTCTCCATCAGCGAATACTCCGCCACCCCCATCACCTTCCGCGTAGTTGGCGAAGGCGCCGCCCTGGAATACCTCAAGACCTACGCCGCCGCCAAACTCGAACAGGCTACACACGTATCCGTCGAGTTCATTGCACGCGTCCCCGCCGCCGAAATGCACACCCACTACGAATGGGCAGATACAGCCCTGGTGCACCTCACCGATTGGGAACCACTCAAACGCGCCGTGCCTTCCAAAACCTACGAACTGCTCGAACTCGGTGTCCCAATCAGTGCAGCAATCGCTGGTGAGACAGCCACTCTCATCGAGGAATCCGGGGCAGGATTTGTGGTTCAACCGCTCGACCCGGAAGCGCTGGCGGAGGCGTGGGCGTCGAATATTGACGACCTCCGCAACCGAACCTGGAACAACAGCAGCACCACCAACCACACCAAACAGTGGCTCGCCGAACAACGCGAAAGCACCATCGAACGCTTCCTCAACATGGTGCAGCAGCTCAGCTAACCAGCAAACACGGTTGGCGAAAATACCCCAACCACAGGTGTTACACTTAGATCGACGAAAGCGATAGAGCAAAAGGATCCCACATACCCCTAGCGGATCCTAAGTTCCACCACAACTTGTAACGAGAAGAACAAGGTACAAATCTCTGCCATGGCCCCGAATCCCACAGTGCTGGTTGTATACGGCACGCGCCCAGAAGCGATCAAACTGGCGCCGGTGATCGAGGCACTCCAGGCTTCACCAGACCTCGACGTGAAAATCGTCTCCACAGGTCAGCACAAAGAAATGGTGAAACAAGTGGAAGATCGATTCCACCTAGAACCAGACTTTGAGCTGAAGCTCATGCACAAAAACCAACCGCTCAACCGCATCATGTCCAGGGCCCTGAAACGCCTAGACAAGGTCATCCACAACCTCAATCCAGCCGCCATCGTGGTACAAGGCGACACCACCACCGCCATGGCTGCGGCAATTGCCGGTTTCAACCGTCAAATCAAGGTAGTCCACGTCGAAGCTGGACTCCGCTCCGGCGATCTCAGCTCACCATTCCCTGAAGAAGGCAACCGCAAACTCATCAGCCAAATTGCCTCCTTGCACCTAGCGCCAACTGCCATGGCGAAAGAGAACCTCCTCCACGAGGGCGTGCCGGAAGAAGCCATCGTGATCACCGGCAACACCGTCATCGACGCACTTCACCAGGCACAGCACTGGGAAATTGAGTTTTCCGACCCTGCCATCGCCGCCACCGTTAAGGAAGCGACAGAACAGCACCAGCGCATCGTGCTGGTCACCACCCACCGGCGGGAAAACTTTGGGGCAATGCCGGCAATCGCCCGCGCCCTCTCCTTGTTGTCAATCCTGCACGAGAACATTCGCTTCATCCTGCCCATCCACCCCAACCCAAATGTGTCCGCAATCATGCGTGCAGAGTTGGAAGGCTTGGACAATGTGACCCTGGCTGAACCAATGTCCTACGGCGAATTCACGAAACTCCTGGCATTAAGCCACATTCTGGTCACCGATTCCGGGGGCCTGCAGGAAGAAGCCCCATCCCTTGGCATTCCAGTATTGGTGATGCGGGAAAATACCGAACGACCAGAGGGTGTACTTGCCGGCACGGTGAAACTCATCGGCGCACAAGAGTATGAAATCGTACGGGAAGTGACGAACCTGTTGGAGGATGAAGACTCCTACATGCGCATGGCGGAAGCATCGAACCCGTATGGTGATGGCTTTGCCGCTGACCGGACGATCGCCGCGATTCAGCAACTTCTAGGGATTGGCGAACGGCGCGCGGATTTCAACCCTGAAGACTGATATTCTGGGGCCTATGTCAGAGCAATCGGCCACTCCACAACCTGCTGAAACTGCTATACCTTCCGAGGCAGGTTCGGAGTCCCTCTCAAGCCCTCAGTCCGTTGCAATCTACGGCCTGGGTTACATTGGGCTGCCAACCGCAGCTTTTTTCGCCTCCACGGGGTTGCAGGTGGTGGGAGTGGACATCAATGCGGCCGCGGTGGACGCCGTGAATGCTGGCACCCTGCCGTTTGTAGAGCCAGGGATGGACACCCTGTTGGCCCGCGTTGTCGCTGATGGTTCGCTGCGGGCCACAACAGAGCCGGTTGCGGCAGATGTGCATATCGTTGCGGTTCCCACCCCGTTTGCTGAGGATCATGCGGTTGATGATCGGTATGTGATGAGCGCTGCAGCATCCGTGGCGAGCGTGGCGAAGCCGGGTGACCTAGTGATCCTGGAGTCGACCTCTCCACCGGGGTTGACGGAGCGCATGGTTGCGCGGATTGTGGAGCTACGCCCGGATCTCACCACCGAGTTGGGTCAGCCTGGCACGATTTTTGCGGCACATGCGCCGGAGCGGGTGTTGCCGGGCAAAATCATGGAGGAGATGGTCAGCAATGATCGCATTGTCGGCGGCATCAACGAGGTTTCCTCGCGTTTGGCGCAGTCCCTGTACAAGCGGTTCTGCGCTGGCGAGGTAGTGATAACCGACGCCCGTACCGCAGAGCTCACGAAACTGGTGGAGAACTCCTTCCGCGATGTGAATATTGCGTTCGCAAATGAGCTGTCCATGATTTGCGATGAATTGCGCATTGACGTGTGGGAGCTGATTCGTTTGGCGAACCGTCATCCGCGGGTGAATATTTTGCAACCAGGGCCGGGTGTCGGTGGGCATTGCATTGCCGTGGACCCGTGGTTTATTGTCTCCGCTGCTCCGGCGCAGGCGCGTCTCATTGCGATGGCTCGCCAGGTGAATGATGCGAAGCCAGACTGGGTGGTGGCGCAGGTTTGTGATGCTGTGGCTTCGTTGCCGGAGGAGCGGCAGGCAGCACCTGTGATTGCGGCGTTGGGTTTGAGTTTCAAGGCAGATATCGATGATCTGCGGGAATCCCCTGCAGTGACCGTGGCGGGGGCAGTGGCGGATACCTTCCTGGATGGGCAGATTCTGGCCGTTGAGCACCATGTTGATGCACTGCCAGCGGCGCTTGCCAACCGCCGGAATGTTTCGTTGGTGCCGTTCCAAGAGGCACTTTCCCGGGCCGATGTGGTGGTGATCTTGGTAGATCATCACGATTTCAAATTGAAGCGGGCGGCCATTGAGGCGCATCCGCTGGTGATCAATACGCGCGGCTAGAGTGCTGAAGCTCCCTCGTACACGCGTTGGCACATCCCTGCCAGGGTGGGGCGTTCTTGCGTATTTATTTTGCAGTCACTCAGCTATTATTTAGGTAGATCTTTCGATAGTGCCCCATCGTTGAGTTCTTCGTCTGAATTCAACGCCGCGCCCGAATTTTTAGCAAGCCCCCTTACCGAAGCGAGTTCCGATGAGCCAGTCCTCTTTCCTCCACAAGACAAAACAAACGCTGAAAGCCTCCCCAGCAGGTCCAGCGCTTTCCAAGTTGCGCGATAGCGCCCCGCTGGCCGCCTTGAACCGAACTGGCAACCAATCACCATCCCCGCACGAAACCGCAATGCTCACGGCAACGGAATCCATGGTGGAACTGCTGCGCGATATGAAGGAACAATCGCAACAGATCCGCACCGAACTGGCTGCCAGTCGTACTGAATTGGCACAAACCAAAACCGAATTGACGCACATGAAGAATGAACTGGCTCGGGTGCGTCAATCTGTGGAAATCACCCAACTTGGCGCCATCAGCAATGCGATGGACCGCGCTGGTAATTTCCTTTCCACCCACTTGCTGTCCCCGATGGACACGCTGGAACGGTTGGCACACTCCGACGTATCGATCGCCCGCTTCGGCGATGGCGAACTCAAACTCATGTTGGATCCGCTGTTTGAACTGGGATTCCAGAAGAATAGTCAAGCACTTGCAGAAGATCTGCAGGCAATTTTCACCAACCCTGCCGACGGCCTGATGATTTCCCTCCCACAATTTGCCCGCGGCGCAGTGTGGCAGCGGTTCTGGGCCGAGTTCTGGGGCACCCTGGAACCCCTGGTGAGTGAGGATCGCCAATATGCCAACACGCACGTTTCTCGCTCCCTCATTTTCCAAAAGCAAGGCGACGCCGCAGTGGAATTGTGGCGTGAAGTCTGGAAGGACAAGACCGTCACGGTAGTAACCGGCAAGGGCAGCCGCTTTGACCTGCTCCCGGCGCTCTTTGATTCTGCTGCTTCCATCAAGCGCGTCGATTCCCTCCCAGCCAATGCGTACACCGACATTCCTCGCCTCTTGGAGGAGCCTCGGATCCTCGATTCCGAACTGGTCATCCTATCTCTGGGCCCTTCGGGCACCATCTTGGCCAGCGAATTGCACCAACGCGGCATCCGCGCGCTCGATATTGGGCATCTCACGGCAAGCTACGTGCATGTGATGGAAGGTGGCCAGTGGCCAGAACAACGCTCCATTGCACGCTAGCCACCCGCTTTTGAGACACGAGTTCCACGCCCAACCACTAAAGGATCACCCATGTTCATACCTGGAGACAATGAAATCACCTTGCCGTCCGGCACCGTGAAGTACCGCTACAAGCCATCGAACACTGACCGACGGCGCGTGTTGTTGGTGTTCTCCGGATTCCGACCAAAGGGCACCTTGGACTTCGCAGGCGGCGGATTCGCACCCATTCGCGAAGATATTATCTGGATCTACGACGAGTTCGGCGAAACGAAGAATAACACCTACTACCTGCGCGATAGTGGCGACAACTATCCTGAACGCCTCGTTGAAGAATTCGTCGACACGCTCACCGACTGGTTCAATATCCCCCGCAGCATGGTCATCGCCACCGGGTTTTCCAAAGGTGGTACTGCTGCTCTCTACCACAGCACCAAACTTGGCCTCGGCGCTTGCGTCAGCACCGTGCCGCAATTCAACATCGGTGACTACGTTGAAGAATTCTGGCCAGCTGTCGCCACCTCCATGTGTGGCGAATCGCTGTCAATCAACGACCTTAACCAATTGCTCCCCCAGCACTTGGCTCAGCACGCGAACCCGAAGGTCCCGGTCTATCTGCTCACCTCCATCTACGATGACCAATACGAAACCGAGATTCAGCCGAATCTCCACCGCCTTCAGAGCTTCGACAATCTCAACGTGCTGGAAATCAACTCCGCACTTGTCACCGAGCATGTGGAAGTAACTCCCTACGCTGTTCCAATTGTGCAGGCACTGTTGCTTTTGCTCCTCGATGGGATCACACCACGCTTGGGAACGCAATACGTTGAGGACTACGCCGACCCAACGTCACCGGCCGGCACCCATGCACATGGCACACCAGAAGCCATTGTGAGCCTCCTGGAGTTGAAGAACAACAAACTCAACATTGAATTGGATGCTTTCATCCGCGGATTGGCTCTCCCAGATCACGGCATCATGGACCGTTCCGTACAAATCGGAACATTCCGTACCCCACTGGGCAGCCTCTTGGATCACACCTCCACGCTGCGCCACAACCGTTGGGAAACCATTGACTACAACGCTGCGAAAACCACAACGGTCCGGCGTCAAGGTATCTCCACCAGCGACATCCCAACCGGAACCAACCACATCACCATCCACATGAGCGAGCGCAACGGCTCCCGCCAAGCCAGCACCCCTTTGCGTTCAACAGGTTTGCGCTGGGGAGCTGAATTCATGGATGGGCACATGTTCCGCTTTGCCAGCTCGCAAACAGAAACGGTCATCCAAAAATTCGCAACCAAAGACATCGAAGTCGTGCCTGCCGGACGCTACAACAAGGTCGACGAATTAAGCATCGATGGCAATGCCCTGAAGATCCGCGGTCGCCTTGCCCCAACCGGCGCATCGTTGCAGAACTGGGGCGACGCCATCATCCGCCTCATAGCCGTCGACCAGAACAACGACAGCTATGCGTTCCCACTCGGCGCGTTGCATCGCCCGGCAGATCTGCCACCTTCACTGGCGAAATCCTACTACTGTGACCTTGGCCAGCAGGGTGTGAATCTGGAGCACCTGCCATACGGCGAATACGAAATCCTCGTGGTCATAGCCACCAAGGATGTTCTCGCATCCTCTGGTGTGCTCGCAAAGGTTGAAAAAGATATTCGCTCGCTCACCATCCTGGAGCAGTACTCCTAACCCGGCGCCACCGAAACCTCCAGTGCCAACGGCTAAGGGACACCTCCATCACAGTGGTGTCCCTCTTGCTATTCCTCCTTTGCCGGGAATTTCGGCACTGGGAAGGAATAACCACTCCCCTCGCCTGCCAACAGCCGTTCAATGGTTTCAGTTACCCGCAGGCAATTGTCACCGTCAAGGTAGGCAAACGTTGCTTCCCTGCGCGCTTCGAAGTGCCCATCCAAGTCCAAGGTGTCGGCGAAGAACCGCTCAGTCCAATCTGCCAAGGCGCTCTCAGATTTCAGCACTGGGCCGAAACCCATCGTTTCGTAATCGTAGTAACCACGTTCCCACGAGTGCCCGCTACCGATGGAGGAATGCTCTGGCTGGTAGTACGCAATATCGGAACCGAGGTATGCGCAGTCAAACGCCAAAGACGAGTAATCAGTGAGGTACCCGTTGAATTGGGCAATCGTCTCTTGGAAGGAAACTTCACGCGGGTCGATGGTCTCCACCTCTGCTGGCAGGTCGAGCAGGTGCACATATGGCGCGAGGTTTGGGTGCACAAAGAACGCAACTCTCGTGCGCCCGCTATGTGCAGCGGCTGCTT
>JBHAQQ010000086.1:0-3492 GCA_041830435.1 Corynebacterium sp. | reverse complement strand
CCAAAGCACCACAATCTCCGCCAACGCACCACAATCTGAGCACTGGACAGCACCGCGCATCCGCAGGCGGAAACAGAACAGGGCACGGCTCACGCGAAGTGAACCATGCCCTGCTGTCTTATCCTGGGGGATTGATCCTATGGATCAGTCCTAAGGATCAATCCCCGGCATTAGCTCTCGGAATTACCCCTCAGTCTTAGTCCTTGAGGCTAATCAGGCCGTAATCATACGCATGGCGTCGATATACCACCGATGGTTGGCCGGTCTCCGAGTTCACGAAGAGGTAGAAATCGTGACCCACCAGCTCCATCTCCGACAGTGCCTCATCGACAGTCATTGGTACCGCCTTGTGCGTCTTGGTACGCACCACCTGGCCAGGCTTGAACTGATCCTCATACGGATCAACGTCGTACTTTCCTGGCTTTGGCTCTGCTGGTGTGGCTTGTTCAATGAGCGAAGCAGTTGCCTCGGCGGTGGACATTGGAACTCGGTGACCCGAACGAGAAATTTCGCGGCGGACCTTCACCTTGCGGAGGCTGCGTTCCATCCGACCAATGGCAACTTCCAGTGCGGCGTAGAACGAATCTTCCTTCGCTTCGGCGCGCGCGAGGTGGCCTTTACCAGAAGCGGTGATTTGAATGCGATCAGATTCATCCGCCCGGCGCGGGTTTGGCTCGTGCTTGAGCTCAACGCGGAATGAGGTGAGCGTTGGGTCGAGCCGTTCGATCTTGGCGAGGCGAGCATTGACGCGATCGGCGAAGTGTTCAGGCACTTCAACGTTGCGGCCGATGATCTCAACCTGGGCATTTGGTACATCTTGGACTTCTGGTGCTTGGATGTCTTCAGACATGTGCACTACCTCCTGTGTTCCAGTGGTTCGCCGTCTGGTCGGTGGAACCTTCCCTCTCCAGCGTACTGAACATTGTGAACGCAAGCACGAAATTTTTTGCTTTTCTTTGCCGGCTGCGCTCGCTGGTCCCGATGATTCAGTTTCCGTTGTCTTGGCGGGCAGTTACGGTGTTCGCTAGCTGCGCGCGAGGGCGAGGGCGGCGTGGGTGGTGATGCCCCATCCGGCAAGGGCCGTACCGAATTGCGTCATGGTTGCGCCGGTTGTGATGATGTCGTCGACCATGACGATGGTGCTTGGTTCGGCGTTGGCGGGCAGCCCACGATGCCAGTTTCGGATGTGGTGCGCGCGTTGCGGGTCGATGATGATACTGCCTGCGAGGTTTCCGCGTCGGGCTTGCCGTCCCAGCCCGGCTGAGTCGGGGGTATCGTTTGCGATGTGTGCTACCTGCACCACTGCAATGTTCCCCGGTAGCAGTTGTTGGGCAACTGCTAGGGCTCGGGTGACCACGTCTCCCCCTCGTTGCTTCGCCGACGCCGGTCTACTTGGCGCCGGAATCAGAGTGAGCGGACGCATCCTGGGATCGGCAATTGCCCCGGCACTCGTCAGCGTTTGCACTCCGGTTGCGATCATCCCTCCCATGAGCCGGATGGCGGCGGTGATGTGCCGGTCTTTCGCTGCGAGTATGAGGTTTCGGTGCGGGCCGCCGTATGGGCCCGCTACATAGATCGGCCACGGGGTGGCCTCGAGTTGTTCTGCTTCCCACGGTCCACTGAGCAGCCGGTGGCATGCTTGGCAGCAGAATCCTTCCAGGGCTCGACCGGCGCTGCGCATGCTTGTGGGTTCACCTCCGGCTTCTAAGAGTCTGCCGCAGCAGATGCAATCATGCCGAACAACTAAAGCTGCCAGTGTGCGCAGTGCTTTCAATGTCCCCCCTATCATTCCCACGGTCTTGTGGTTAGTATGCCAGAACTGGCACGGCGCGTTCACCGCGCAGCAGTGGGAATTCACGCCAGAAGCGAGTGCCTTCAGCATCGGCGTTGTATTGCATCAATGCGCGGGAGTCCGTGGCGTAGTACATGTTCCCTACGGCAGCTACCGCGACCACTGGGGCGGTGAGGTTTTGGGAAGACAGCTGAGTGGTTTGGGATCCATCTGAGGAAATGCGCCATATCGGTGCATCATTGGCGCGGGTGCCAACGATGATGTCGCCGTCTTGTGTCCAGTCGGCAGATACTACTGTGTCGCCAAGCAATACTCCAGCGGCAATGAGCTGGCCCAATTGCAGCCGTGAATCCTCTGCTTGTTCCAACACGGCTGTGTAGAGTTTGCCGTTGACGATCAGCAAAACGCGCACTCCATCTGGGGCAACTCGGAACACGCTGATTCGCTGCTCTTCTTCGGACAACGCCGCCACAACGGAGGTGTCGATCGACGTTTGTTGTATTTGTCCTGTTGCGAGATTCCGATTGAATCTCAAGAGTTCCGTGCCATTTGCCACGCTGTAGAACATGGTGGAATCTGCAGACCACGATGGACGAGTCAGGGTTTCTGCCTGGTACACCGTGGACGGTTGGGCGTTGCGCTCCCCGACCATCAAGTTTCGCAGTTCATCGCCTTGACCGGTGACCGCTGCGAAGACTTCATCCGGGTAGCTCACCGCTAAGGACTCCACCCATCGCTGGGAAAGCCAAGAGTTCGAATTCACCGGAACCATCGAGTCCGCAGTAGCGATATTGCGCGCTTCGTAGATGCGTCCCCCTGTGACGGCGCGCATGCCGGAGAAATTCTCGGATTGCGGGTCAAGTGTTGCCACATCTTGCAGATTCCATTGGGCACGCTCCGGCAGTGGATTGGCGCCATCTGCCAGGATTTGATACGGGCCACGGATATCTGCGCTGGCCAATGTCCACACTACCTGTGCAACCAAGAGTTCCCAGTTGCCGAGCGCTTCGTTGGAAAATTCGCCGCCGGATCCCAGGAAATTCAGGAGCAGTCCTTGGGTCACGGATTCATTCTGGATTTGTACCGTCGCCCCGGTTGGAACGAAGTTTCGTACCCCTCCTCGCATGCGCTGTTTCGGCCCACTTGCCAAGAGGTTCACCAGCGCCACGGAAAGGTTGGCCGTGTCGTTGTACAACCATCGTGTGTCTGGCACCAGCGCATTTCCGGCTGGGTTGAGGAAGTAGAGTTGGCGCGGTGAGAAGTTCGAGTTGAAATCGGAGCGTTCAATCACCACCACGTTTGGCAGGGAATTGATCCGCCATTGCCCGTCCACGCGGATCAAGCTGTAGGTGGATTCAAATGCCGAGAATTCTGGGGTGAATTCTCCGCCTTCTGCGAGGTTGCCGACGATGTTGCCGCGAATGTTGAAGTGCAGCTCTTCGGGATTCTCGGAGGCCGCCGAGGCGACATCGATGCGCTCCAGCACCACAACCGGGGCGTTGGTCTGCCATTTGCCCGCTGATTCTTCGGTGAGGAACTTCTTCGCCGCCCCATAGGATCCCGTTGGGTGGGCGCTTGCACTGATGAAGTCGCGCAGCAACAGGTCTGCCGGTTGATCTTCTTGCGGCTCCGGCACGTTGTTGGCATCTGGCTCCGGGGCGTAAAAGCTGATGGCTTCGGGAGAGGATTCACCAGGGATG
>JBHAQQ010000085.1:0-2642 GCA_041830435.1 Corynebacterium sp. | reverse complement strand
TGCGGGGTGCCCACACCGATGAAGTGGACCTGGCAACCACGAATCGCCGAAAAATCAGTGCTGAACCGCAAACGACCAGCAGCAACATTCCGGGCAAGCAACTCCGGCAAACCCGGCTCATAAAACGGAGGTTCACCAGCCGCCATCGCCGCAACCTTGCGTTCATCAATATCAATACCGATCACGTCATGACCAAGCTCCGCCATCGCCGCAGCGTGCACCGCACCCAGGTAGCCACAACCAATCATCGAAATACGCACGATGTTTTACTTCTCTTCCACTTGAGCACAACCAACAACCACTAGTACAACCTATTGTGCATCAGCAAAGCGAATACTTAAGCGACAAGCAGCCAACAATTCTTCCAAAATTAACCGCTCATCCGCCGGAATGTTCACCGCAACCTCGGATGGAACCGTAAACGACGCGATGCCGAAATCCTCCGCGAATAGCACCGCGACCGCCAGCCGTGCCCGGATCGAATGCGGCACGGGATTCAGCGCATCCAGCAAAAACGCGTTCGAGCTCACCGCAATGCCTTTGTGGCTGGCGATCGAACCATTGAACCGATCCGCCGGCAGTACCGCCACCGCTGGGCTGGTTGACCACGTGTCGAATGAGAAACTCAACGCCGCATCCGCAGCGCCCTCCGGCAACGGTTGTGGGTAGTACTCCACAGGGTACGGCCGTAGACGCGTAGGTTCCGCAGCACGTTCAATTGCCTCTGCAGTGGCAGCACAGATCTTGTTTGGCAATGTGAACTCACCACTGGCATTACGCCCAAACGCTAAGAACGCGGCAATGGCCAGCCGGTCATCGTTCAATGCGGTAGGCAAATGATCAATGTGCAACGTATCCACTGGTGGGAGCGCATCATAATCCGCCGGGATGGCATGCAACGCCAACGGAGCATACTGCTTTTTCAATACCTCAATCTTCACAGTTGCACCCCTCGTGTCTTTCTCAATTCATTCATCACGGTGTTATTCGCAGTGTTCAGCGCAGTGGTCATCGCAGTGGTTATCGCAAAGTTCAACGCAGTGTTCAGCGCAGTGTTCATCGCCGGCACCCTAGCTCCCCGTGCCCAATGTCATCCACAAAACCCCAAGTCCATCAATCTGATGGGATTCTTGGATCAGCACATAGAACACGTTATCCTCTGCCACACCAATTGCTGGGCACCGTTGTTCACCAGCCAACGCCAAGAATTGTTGATACTCCTCAGCACTGCCCAAGCGGTACAGCTGCGCCGGCGCAACCCCAGGGAAGCGATCCCGGAAACGCTCCACCAACTGTGCCACCAGCCCTTGCTCCTCCAAACCGGTGTACACCGTAGGCAACGAGCCCGCATTTGCCAACACCATTGCGCTTCCAGTCTCCGGACGCAACAGCTTTGTCACGCGGGCATCCAACTCCCTGCCATGTGCCCCCAGGAATTCCACATCATCCCAAGAAGCTTGCCGTACCTGCACTGCACACACGGACTCGGTAGGAGCAGCAACGTCAAATTGCCGCACCGTTGCCTGCCCATCGAACCCGCCATCAGCAATATGTGCTCGCACCAGCTCCGCGAACTGGCCATCGCCGTGCGCCCATGCACAACGCTCCACCAAATAGTCCGGCAAAAACGCCAGGATGCTGTCCTCAAAACCTTGCTTGTCCACCGGGGCGTAGAAGGACTTCGGCTTGGTCTGTTCGAAGAAAGCGCTGCTTTCCGTGGACAATTGCTGGCGATAGAACTGCCACGATTGCACCGCGGCCCGCTCCTGCTTCTCCGTAGCCAACACCGTGATCTGCTTATCGTGAATCCGGCGCAACAACACTGCCTTGCCAATGTGTTCAAATCGTGCACCCGAGCGGATAAAACGCACAAAAATATTGTGATCCACCCCGGAACCCAGCTCCTCATCGTAACCAATAGCTTGAATGAGGGAGGTACGCACCATCCAGGTACCGTGCGCTGCCACCGAGCGACTGAAATACAACTGATTCTGCGAAGGATTTTGCCCAAAAAATAGGTGGTAAGCACCGGAATTGTGATCGAAGTTCACAAATGCGCCAACGGTGCCATCGAGGCCAGCACGCATCGCCGCAAGCTGCCACTCCAAACGACGCGGATGCATCAGGTCGTCGTCGTCGAGCACCGCGGTGAACAACCCGCGGCTTTCCCGAGCGATATGGTTCCGCGCAGCTGAAACTCCCGCGTTTTCCTGGCGGAAATACCGAATCCGGGAATCCGCAAAGGCGCGCACAACCTCCTCCGTGTTGTCCTCAGAACCATCGTCAACAATGACAATCTCAAAATCCTGCATGGTTTGCGCCAACACGCTGCGGATACTCTCCCCGATCAGATCCGCACGGTTGTAGGTCGCCAGCGCCACAGTCACCAGCGGCTGCGCATCCGGCAACTGGTGCTGCCAGCGCAACACATTCCGCACCGCGGTGGCATCGTGGTACACCACCTGCTTGTTGAACTCCACGGCGGCTTTACCCTCAGCGGATTGTTCCGCAGCGGCCTTCGACGGCGCATGCCACATGTGATACATCCGCACTCGCGGATCCGTCACCCAAATCGTCTTGAACCCCGCCCGACGCGCACGTAGAGCGAAATCCAAATCCTCCCCACCCCAGGTATGCAAACG
>JBHAQQ010000084.1:0-4879 GCA_041830435.1 Corynebacterium sp. | reverse complement strand
TTATTCATGGTGTAAATAAATTCGCCCAGGGTTGTGTTTCCAATACCTTTCGGTTTCGAAGGGCACTCCAGTGCTCGTCCACGGGAACTTTGAGTCCTACTCCTGGACTGCAACGAATGATATGGGGGAAGAAGTCAAGCGAAATAGTATGCAGATCTATGCCTCGCATGTGGGCGTGGAACTCAGCCGCCGGCAGGTGGTGGTGAAGAAGCTCGCTGAAGAACACGCGTCAACGCAGTTGGCTGCTGATGGGGCGGAAGCGCCGGGGGACTTGCGTGAGGCGTTGAGCAGTGGCGGGTTTGGTGATGGCGCAGATCTTGGGGGAGCGGCGCCATTCGGAGTGGGTAGTGGAACTGCTGCCGGGGGAGCAGCTGCGTCGAACGCATCACCGCAGAGTCGAAAGCAGAGTCGAAAGGAGGATCGCGAGAAAATTACCGCGTAGTTTCACGCCATTCATTTCATCACGGGGGAACTGGAACCCTTGTCGGATGCGCTCATTGGGGGAACGCAGCATCAGACAAGGGTTCATCTGCGTTGGCGGGAAGGAAACGGGAAGCGGCGTCGAGAAATAGAAGCAGTGAAATAGATGAGATAGAGTAACTAGAGCATAAATAACAGCGAGGTATCGCAAACCGAAAGGTATTGGAAACACAACCGTGGGCGAATTTATTTACACCATGAAGAACGTGCGGAAAGCGCACGGCGAGAAGGTTATTCTCGACAATGTCACCATGGCTTTTTACCCAGGCGCGAAAATTGGCGTGGTGGGGCCAAACGGTGCAGGTAAGTCCTCCATCTTGAAGATCATGGCCGGCATCGACCAGCCAAGCAACGGCGAAGCATTCCTGGACCCAGGCGCAACCGTAGGAATCCTGCTGCAGGAACCACCGTTGAATGAAGAGAAGACCGTCCGCGAAAACGTGGAAGAGGGTCTGGGCGAAATTTTTGAGAAGAAGAAGCGCTTCGAAGAAATCGCCGAAGAAATGGCAACGAATTACACCGACGAGCTCATGGACGAAATGGGCAAACTCCAGGAAGCGCTCGACGCTGCAGATGCCTGGGAAGTCGATTCGAAGATCGAACAAGCCATGGAAGCGCTGCGCTGCCCACCATCTGATGCGCCAGTCACTAACCTCTCCGGTGGTGAACGACGCCGCGTTGCCCTGGCAAAGCTGCTCCTCAGCGAGCCAGACTTGCTGCTGCTAGACGAACCGACCAACCACCTCGACGCAGAGTCCGTGTTGTGGCTGGAAAAGCACCTCGCTGACTACAAGGGCGCTGTCCTGGCAGTAACCCACGACCGCTACTTCCTGGACCATGTTGCAGGTTGGATCTGTGAAGTTGACCGCGGAAAGCTGTACCCATACGAAGGCAACTACTCCACCTACCTGGACACCAAAGCGAAGCGTTTGGAAGTTGCCGGTAAGAAGGACCAGAAGCTGCAGAAGCGTCTGAAGGAAGAACTCGAATGGGTACGTTCCTCGGCGAAGGCGCGCCAGGCCAAGAACAAGGCTCGTCTGCAACGCTACGAGGAAATGGCAGCCGAAGCTGAGCAATACAAGAAGCTCGACTTTGAAGAAATTCAAATCCCAACCCCACCACGCTTGGGCAACCAGGTGGTTGAGGTTTCGAACCTGCACAAGGGCTTCGATGGTCGCGTGCTGATCAAGGATCTGTCCTTCACCTTGCCTCGCAACGGCATCGTTGGCGTGATCGGCCCAAATGGTGTGGGTAAGACCACGCTGTTCAAGACCATTGTGGGACTCGAGGAGCCAGATTCCGGCACCGTGAAGATCGGCCAAACCGTGCAACTGTCCTACGTGGACCAGAACCGCGCGAACATCGATCCGGAAAAGACCGTGTGGGAAGTTGTTTCCGATGGTCTGGACTTCATCGTGGTTGGCCAGAATGAAATGCCATCCCGCGCATACCTGTCCGCGTTTGGGTTCAAGGGGCCAGATCAGCAAAAGCCTTCCAAGGTGCTGTCCGGTGGCGAACGCAACCGTTTGAACTTGGCGCTGACCCTGAAGCAGGGCGGCAATTTGATTCTGCTCGACGAACCGACCAACGACTTGGACGTGGAGACGCTGTCTTCTCTGGAGAACGCATTGCAGAAATTCCCAGGCTGTGCAGTGGTCATTTCCCACGACCGTTGGTTCCTGGACCGCACCTGTACCCACATTCTTGCCTGGGAAGGCAACGTGGAGGAAGGTCAGTGGTACTGGTTCGAGGGTAACTTTGAGGACTATGAAAAGAACAAGGTTGATCGACTTGGACCAGAGGCTGCGCGACCTACCCGCGTGACCCATCGCAAGCTCACTCGCTAAGACTGTTTGTTTTAGCTGTGATATAGTTTGCAGATTCATAGTTGCACGATCCCAAGCACCCAGTTGGGCAGAAGAAAGATCACGTACGTATGCCATTCATTGTTGACGAAGCTACCGGCGCCCGGACGCATAATTGCCACCGGGAGCTGCGGTGGTCGGATTTTGACCAGTACCAGCACGTAAACAATGCGAAGTACCTGGAATTTGCCCAGGACGCACGCTTGATGTTCCTCAAGGATGTGTTGCTGGAACTCGATATTGCAGTGCCAGCAATGTTCCTACGCCACTGCACCATTGACTATCCGCGCGCGTTGCCGCAGGGTGAGGCCGAAGTGGCGATCAATACTTGGATCACCCAAATCGGTACGAAGTCCTGCACGATGCGTCAGACCGTGATGGATTCACTGGGTCGAGTTGCCTGTGTTATCGACGCCATCCAGGTGGGCGTGGATCCTATTTCTGGTAAGACCCGCGAGTGGACCGAATACGATCTGGAAGTGATGAAGAAGTTCTACATTCCAGTAGAAGACGAAAACCTCGACCTGGATGAGGATCAAGAGGATTCCCCATCGGCTCGACGTACACGTCCAACGGAGCCAGCCTCCTAATACCCCCTCGGTGCCCTCGAATCGTACATATTCGAGGGCATTCTGTATTGCACCGTCCGCATCTCAATGCCTGGAAGGAACCGCGAGAAGCAACATGCCTGTATTGATGCTCAATCCATCGCAACACACTACTGACCGGGCTGCGTTGGAGCGCGCGCTTCGGCTGCTGCGCAACGCGCTGCAAGCCGATAGCTCCGCGTTGGTTCGTCTACGGCAGTTCGAACCGCAGGTGGTGGAATGTTTCGTATCCACCCCATTGTCGGTGATTGCAGCGGTTCGCTTTCCTGGGGTGCTGGACGGTGATGGCCAGCCGGTAGCGGATGCAGCGCGGGTCGCTGACATCTTGGCCGCGGCTGTACCAGACGGCGGCGGGGCAACTGCCAGTGCGGATGGTGCTGAGCATGGGGACATGGGGATGTCCATGGAGTTCCGTTGGTTAGGCGCATTGCCTCCGGCAGAGGGGTTCCAGCTGGTAGATACTGTTCCTTTGGAACAGTTGCGAGTATTGTTGGGGCAATTGGAACAGGAGAATGCAGCTACCCCGCAGGGCGTGGCACGTTCGTTACTTGAGCAGACCCTCATCGAAGTATCGCGAGCGCAGCCACCGCTGACGGTGCCGATCCAAGGACGAGTGGTGGCCGCGTTGAATGCACTGCGGATGATCCCACCGGCCAAGGCTTTGCGTCCTGAATTGGATGTTGTGCGGGTGAGTGCCACGGCAAATTGGGTGCGGCTGGATACGGTTGTGGCCAGTGCATACTATCCACGTCCGGGCGGTCTAGCGCGGGTTCCGTAACTCTCAGGCGCGGTCACACCCGCCGGTTGTGCCTATCAGTCGTGTAAAGCTCTTGCGCGCTCACACTCGCCGGTTGTGCTCACCTTCCACGCGGTCGTTGGATGACGATTGCGTTGTTTAGCGCGGTGCAGCGTTGATGAGCATGTCGGCTACCCGAACAACGTGATCCCACATCGCGGCGCGATGCGCATCTGGCAGGGTTTCCTTGTCTACGGTGGCCATGGCGTTGGCAAAGAGTTCAAGCCAACGGTCACGTGCCGCTGGATCAATGTGGAACTGTGCGTGGCGCATGCGCAGGCGCGGGTGACCGCGACGTTCATTAAAGGTTTCCGGTCCGCCCCAGTACTGGGCCAAGAACCACCGCAGGCGGTCCTCGGCACCTTCCATGTCGTGCGCGGGATACATTGGCCCCAGGATGTCGTCCGTGGCTACCTGTTCATAGAACTTATGAACGATGTGGTGGAAGGTGGCTTCACCACCGACGGCTTGGTAGAAGGAAGCGGCGGAATCCTGGGGTTGGTTGGTCATACTGCTTATCTTACGCCTGTGCGTCCCGTGCGATAGCGGCCTTGGCACGCGCTACCGCATCGCGACCTTCCATGAGTGGCCGGCGCCAACCGGATTCCTTGTCGCTGCGTGCGATGATCTCGGCAATTGCAGCATCCGTAGCTTCACTATGGTCCCATGTTGGGTAGAGGCCCTGCGTGGTTGGCAATGCCATTTCCGAGGTGAGGTTGCGCCACAGAGTTTCCACTACGTCGACGAACTTGGCGGCGTATGGCTGCAACAACGCGCCATGGCCTACATGGGTGAATCCGGCGATGCGGTGGCGGAGTTCCAAGTTGGAGAGCGTGTGGCCACGCTCGACGATGTCGTCCCATACACGTGCTTTGGCATCTTGGGCGGCGGAGCGAGCTTGGAGCGCGAGCATTGCGCCACCGCTGGAGTTGTCTCGTTCCAGTTCTGCTGCGATTGTTTCTTCGACCTGCTCACCAGCGCCGGACAAGGCGATGAGGATAGCCCAGCGGAGGTCTTGGTCAATGTTCAGGCCGTCAATCGTGGTGGTTCCAGCCAGGAGCTGGTGCAGCAGCGTGGTGGCTGCGTCGTCGAGCGGGCAGGCGGCAAAGGCCCGGAAGAGAGCCAGCTGT
>JBHAQQ010000083.1:0-18354 GCA_041830435.1 Corynebacterium sp. | reverse complement strand
TAAAGCCAGCGGTGTTCACGGTCAGGCCTTCGTACTGCTTGAGCTGGGTGGTCAAGCAGTCCTGGTCGGTGACGTTGGCGCAAGCTGCAACCAATTCATCCCAGTTTGCTGGTGCATTTGGAACGAGTTCGGTGTTGCGGGAGAGCAGGTGGCCGTTGGTGTTCTGTGGCAATGCGTACAGGGTGCCCTTGTAGGTTGCGGACTCAACGGTTGGCTGCAGCAGGGCAGAGGTATCCACTGCGAGTTCACCGGTCAGAGGTGCCAGCCAGCCGTTTGCTGCGAATTGTGCAGTCCAAACAACGTCGAGTGCCATTACGTCGATTTCATCAGAGCCTGCTTGCAGGGTCTGGATGAGCTTGTCGCGCTGAGCGTCAGCTTCACCTGCGAGCTCCATGAGGGTGACCTGCTCGTCAGGGTTGTCTGCATTCCACTTCTCAATGATTGGCTTGAGCTTGTCGATGTCGTTCTTGCCCATTGCGAAGGTGATGTTGCCGCGGCCGTCGGTGGCAGCAGCATCGCCGTCTGCGGAGGAGCCAGAATCGGAACATGCAGCCAGAACAACGCCGGATGCTGCGAGAAGAGCAAGAAGCTTCTTAGTGTTAGGAGTCATGAATCGACCCTTTCTACTCAACGAAAGTTGTACGGTTTCTTATGCTACCCACATGGGGGTGTAATTCCTATTTAGGAAAGGGTGTGGCTCGTGATTCTTTCTTCAGTGTCCACGGCAAAGTAATGCACCAGTGCCCCCGCGCGTGGGTAGAGGGTAACCGAATCGCCGATATGCGGAGCTACGCGAGTGTCCCCACCGCGCGCCACAAGTTGGCCGTGAGCAGTTTCAACATAGATGTAAGAATCAGCGCCAAGCTCTTCCACCATGGCAACCTTGCCACTGATACCCGCACCCTGCGTCGCAGCTGCGGCATCAGTGACCTGCAATGCCTCTGGACGGATGCCCACCATCACCCCATTGGTCACACCGCTATTTGGAATGTCCAAGTTCCAGCCCGCAATGCCAGCCTTCGCGGAAGCGGCGTCGAGGGTGAAGAGATTCATGGCCGGGGACCCAATAAAGCCCGCAACAAACGCATTGGCAGGTTCTTCATACAGCTTCTTCGGGGTATCCACCTGCTGCAGTTCACCAAGCTTCAACACCGCCACGCGGTCACCCATCGTCATTGCCTCGACCTGGTCGTGCGTCACATACACAGTGGTCACACCCAAATTCTTCTGCAATTTCACGATCTGCGCACGCGTCTGCACACGCAACTTCGCATCCAAGTTCGACAGCGGCTCATCCATCAGGAACACCTGCGGCTCGCGCACAATCGCGCGGCCCATCGCTACACGCTGACGCTGACCACCGGACAGATCCTTCGGCTTGCGTTCCAGAAACTCCTCCAGCCCCAACGTGGCTGCAGCTTGAGCGACTCGCGCCTGAATTTCATCCTTCGGCGTCTTTGCCACTTTCAATGCGAAGCCCATGTTTTCCGCAACGGTCATGTGCGGATACAGGGCGTAATCCTGGAACACCATGGCGATATCGCGCTCGCCAGGCTCTGCGTTGGTAACGTCCTTACTTCCGATGGTGATCGAACCACCGGTGACAGTTTCCAGGCCTGCGAGGGACCGGAGTGTAGTGGACTTACCGCAACCCGATGGTCCAACCAAAACCAAGAATTCACCGTCGGCGATGTCGAGGTTCAGGTTTGGTACCGTTGGGCGATCCGCTCCCGGGTAGCGGATTTCTACGTTATTAAAGGAAACCTGTGCCATAGCGCTAGATCATACTTGAGTTGGATAGAAAACCCTTGTTTTGTCCTTAGGATTACTGCAGAGAGTCTCGCGGGCGCCCACCGAGCATATTGATATGTGTCCGTGCAGCTCATTTCCGTAGCAAACGACGCACAGTCTCATGTCAGGAGCATTTCGTGACTAAGCCGCACCACCTAACCCCACAGTCTGCGCAGCATTTCATGGATGCAGCCGGCCTCGGGGAATCGCGATTCAATCCGTGGGTTGCGCTGCGCGCGGTTTTGCTCCTGGCATTGTTCATACTCTTTGGCCTGGTAGGGGTTACGTTTGGCGAAGATTCGTTCTTGTCTGGTGCTGCGTTGAATGCGGTTCGTGTGTGTGGCCTGGGGCTGTGTGGTGTGGCCTTGGTGGTGCAACCCCGCAGGTTCCGCCTTGGGGTCAGTGCCATGATTCTGGGTTTGGTGTGCTTGGCTGTGGTGGGCAGTGGCATGGCGCCGTTGGCGTTTGTGTTGGTGTTGGTGGAAACCTGGGCCATTTCGACGCATGCCCGTTCCCATCGGGGCTTGTGGCTGGGTAGCATCTTTCTTGGTAGTTTTGCGGCTCTGACTTGGTGGTTTGTGGCGGTTCCGCTGTTGCTCTGGGAACAACCGCATTGGGAATTATGGGGGTGGCGGATGGTTATCCTCAATGCAGTGTTCACCGTGTTGTTGGTGGTGTTGAGCATCTTGGTGGTGTGGTTGTGGGGCCGTGTGGAGCTGCGCAAGGTGCAGACCATGGAGGTGCTAGCTGCGCGTGCTGAGTTGGCGGCGGTGGAGGAGCGTAACCGTATTGCCCGGGAAATGCACGATATTGTGGCGCATTCGCTGTCGGGAATTATTGCGCAGGCTGATGGTGGTCGGTATGCGGCTTCGCAGGATCCTGCCGCGGCGATTGCGGCGTTGCAAACTATTTCCAAGTCTGGCCGTGAGGCGTTGGCGCAGATGCGGGATGTGTTGAGCGTGTTGCATGATAGCGACGCCCTGGGCCGTACCGCGGCGGACGGTGATGGGGTGAAGCCGGGGGTGGAGCAGATTCCGGCGTTGATCAACGACGCCACACTCGCGGGGCTGCAA
The DNA here is from genome assembly GCA_041830435.1 of Corynebacterium sp. Lineage (GTDB taxonomy): Bacteria > Actinomycetota > Actinomycetes > Mycobacteriales > Mycobacteriaceae > Corynebacterium. The sequence continues at coordinate 15,490 of JBHAQQ010000083.1, read as the reverse complement.
ATTCGCTTTGAAGAAACTGGGGCTGCTCGCCCCCGTTGGCGAAGTATTGGGGCTTACGATGTTTCGCGTGGTTCAAGAGTGCATCACCAATGTGTTAAAGCATGCGGGCCAGGTGGAAACGTTGGTGCGGATAGATTGGCGCGACACTATGGTGCGTATTTCTGTGGATAATGCGCCGGGTGAGCAGGAGTTTCAAACGATCCCTGGAAGTGGGCGTGGGCTGGTGGGGATTGCACAGCGTGCACGCATGCACCAAGGACGCAGCGAGGGTAGGGCACATTGGGGTGAATCTGTGCGTTTCCCTGGTGGGTGGGGTGTGATGGTGGAATTGCCGCTATAGGCTGTTTGAGGCGAACTAGTAAGGATGTGTCGATGATTCGTATTGGGTTGGTTGATGATCAACTGTTGGTCCGCGCTGGATTTGCCATGGTGTTGAGCTCCCAACCGGATCTAGAGGTGGTGTGGCAGGCGGAGCATGGGGAACAAGGCTGCGCATTGGCCGCCGAGCAACCGGTGGATGTGATCCTCATGGATGTCCAGATGCCGGTGATGGATGGACTTCAGGCCACCCGCCACATCGTTGGGCAGGCTGCGAAGGTTCAGCAGGCGGCGGGAGAGTCGGACCCGGTGAATAGGGTAATCATCCTAACGACGTTTGATATTGGTGATTACGTTCTCAAGGCGATCGAATATGGTGCTTCGGGGTTTCTCCTGAAAGATTCCGATCCGGAGGAGTTGTTGGCGGCTGTGCGGACGGTGGGGGATTCGACTGCGGTGATCAGTCCAAAAGCGACTGCGAGACTGATGCGTGCGATGCGCGAACAATTCCTCAAATCCGGCAATGCAGACGAGGCAAGTGCACAATCCCAGGCGTGCATGCCGGAACTGAGCGAGCCGCTCACCCCACGGGAGGAGGAGATCTTGGTACTGATCGCCAATGGGTATAGCAATCAGGAAATTGCCGAGCAGCTGTTTATTTCGCTGCCTACGGTCAAAACCCACGTGGGGCGAGTGCTCGCTAAGACGAATTCCAGGGATCGCGTGCAGGCAGTATTGTTCGCTTTTCGTCATGGGCTGGTTGCTCCCGAGGCACTGTTGGATCCGCAGCGCTAGCGGACATTGAGCCAAATCGAGGCGCTGATCGGCCTCCAGTAGCAGTTGCAATATCAACCCTGAGCATGATGTGCAGCAGCCAACATACCGGTTTACTGGGAGGCATGATCACAGTCAACAATCTCACCAAGGCGTACGGCTCCACGACAGCCGTAAAGAATTTGAGTTTCAGTGTCCCCGATGGAAAAGTCACTGGCTTCCTGGGCCCTAATGGTTCTGGAAAATCTTCCACGATGCGGTGCATGCTCGGACTCGACCGAGTGAACAGTGGCAATGTCACATTCGGTGGTGTGTACCGCGATGGCCGCGCCTACAACAATGTGTTCCAAAAGTTGGACCACAAGGCCAGCGTTGCCGGCGCAGTGTTGGATGCCACGTGGTTCACTCCGCAACGCAGTGGTCGAAATCATCTGCGTGTGCTGGCCCAGGGCGCCGGTCTCCCAGCGAGTCGAGTGGATGAAGTGCTGGAGATGGTTGGGCTCACCTCTGCTGCAAAGAAGCGAGTCGGTGGCTACAGCTTGGGTATGAAGCAGCGCCTGGGTCTTGCGGGTGCACTGCTGGGCGACCCTCAGCACATCATTTTGGATGAACCTGTTAATGGCCTGGACCCCGAGGGTGTTTCGTGGATACGGCAGGTCATTCGGGAACAAGCAGCTGCCGGCAAAGCGGTGCTGGTCAGTTCCCACTTGCTCAGCGAAATGGAACGAACTGCAGACCGACTGGTGGTGATTGGCAAGGGGGAGCTCATCGGTGAGTATACGATGGACGATTTCTTGGGAACGGGCACCTACATCAGTGTGGAGTCCCCTTCGGTGCAAGAGCTTGCCGGGGTATTGCGGGCGCAGGGATTGAACGTGACCGAGCCTGCGATGAAGGACGTCATTCATGTCACTCCGGGCGATCGTTCCGAGGAGATCGTGCGTTTGGCTATTGCCAATGCGGCGTTGAGTAACGGGCTGCTGATCACGGAGATGCACACGGTGAAGAAGAACCTGGAGCAGCAATTCCTCGCTGCCACGGCACAAGCACAAGAATATGTAACGAAGAAGGCAAAGTGATGAATATCTTGAAATCTGAACTGACGAAACTCACCTCGCTGCGCAGTACTTGGGTATTCACCGTGTTGCTGCTTGGCTCGCTGATTGGTCCGGTGTTCCTGATGGGTGTAATCGGCACTGGTGATGGGCCCGGGCCGTTTGATATTTCAACGACTGTTGTTACATCCTTCATCTTTGCGACAATTGCGGTGATCTTCGCCGGTAATAGTGTTGCTGGGGATTATCACGAGAACATGCATGCGCACGCATTTCTCACTCAGACGAAGAAGTCTTCGTGGTTGGCTGCACGGTTGTTGTGGTTGACCATTTGGACGCAGGCGTGTTACTGGATTTCGGTCGGCACCAATCTCATCTTGGGCAAGACGATGCCCGGGTTCTATTGGCAGGAGGACCAGATGGGGAATGGCTGGATAATCATTTGGACTGGCGCCGCTAGTGTGGCTACGCTGTCGCTATTTGGTTGTGCGATTGCCGCCATCACCCGTTCTCGGGTCACGGCTATTGGTTTGCCATTGGTGTGGTTCGCGGTGGTGGAACAGATGATCGTGAGCCTGGCAGGGGAATTCAAGGTGGTTACGGCCGTGGCCAAGATCGTCCCGATGCAGCGTTTTACGGATATTCGCAATGTGCTCAGTGGAGCGATTACTGAAGGTGGTTTTGGTGGTTCCGCAACGCAGCAGCCTGTGCCGGTTTCGGTGTTGATTATTGTTACCTGGCTCGTTGTGTTGCTGTTCTTCGCCTTTGTTGTTAATCGACGCCGGGATCTATAGTCGCGTGTTCGCGTTCGGCAAGTTCTTTCAACCGTGGCGTTGAGGGATCGGTGGAAATCACCACGGAGCTGCCGAACGCGAGTGGCAGGAGCGTTTTCGCTAAGGCTGCACTGTCCGCCCACGGCCCAGTGAGGATTCTTGCTGGGTGGTGGGCGGTTACTGCTTGTCCACCAGCTGCATGATTATTGCCGGTTGGTAGGGCGACGCCAGGTGCGAGTTCGGCCCCGTCTTTGGTGGCATTGAAGTATTGGTCAGGATAAGTGCGCAGCTCTGGTGAGAAATCATTGATGCCGAACGGGATGTCCCCGCCAGATTCTTCCACTCCGCGCCCGAAAGGATCATTTGATAGCAGGTAGATGTGTTCGGCTTGGGAGGCCAATGCCACTGCTTGATCATCGGTGATGCACAATCGTGCATCAGGATCGTCGGTGATGATCGCGCCGACGTGCCAGGCGCCGACGGCAATAACAGCCGGTTGCCAACCTGGTGCTGCGATGAGGCCAATGTGTTCACCGGGTTGCACACCGAGAGCTGTGAGCATGTGCGCTACTTTTGCCTGCCAGTTGGTGAGTGTGATGGCTGAAAGTTCCATACGGCCGTGGTCTGCGTACACCGTAAGGGCGGGGGCAGCAGGAGATTGCTGCATGAGTGGGGCTGCGAAATCCATATGCCTTAAGGTACTGGTTACTGGTGGAGAATGCAGATTCCCGGGTTACTGCCCGGGTTCTTCGCGGTTGCGTTGTTGAGCCAGGAGGGACACAACAAGTCCAATTGCGGTCAGGGCAAGCAGCCACAGGACTAGGATCAACCAGCCATGGGCGAAGAACCAGCCACTGAGCCAACCAAATAACGCGGAACCCAGGTAATAGTGCAACACGTACAGTGAGGAAGCTTCAGCGCGATGGGAGCCAGCGCGAGTCGCTACGGCCGTGGAAGCTAGCGAATGCGTTGCGAAGAATGCCGCAGTGAAGAGCAATGCCCCAATGATGGTCGCGGCTACTGTTGGCAGCACCAGGAGTGCTAAGCCAAGCATGCACAACGCTACGGTGCTGACCAACGCACGTTCCATGCCGAGGCGTGCTGCCAGCCGACCAGCTCGGGCACTTGCCCATGTACCGGAGAGGTACAGCAGGAACACCAGCGACGCCAGCGCCGAAGGGAAACCAAAGTCGTCGATGAGGCGGAAGCCCAGGAAGTTGTATAACGACACGAATGCCCCCATCGTCACGAGGGGCAGCACTAATAGTGGGGCAATCTTGCGGGAAGTCCATTGTTGGCCGAGGATGCTGAGTTCCTCCCGCATACTTGGTGCCTGCGGTGTGAAATGCCGTTGCGCCGGAAGCAGCATCGCTGCAAGGATCCCCATGAGCAAGGCAAAAATAGCACTGGCCAGAATAGCGCCACGCCAACCGAAGTGGTCTACCGCCATGCCGGAGATCAGACGACCGCTAAGTCCACCAATGGTGGTGCCTGCGATATACAACCCCATGATGCGGGGCAGGTGCTGGGGGTGAATTTCCTCTGCCAGATATGTCATCATCAGCGCGGGCACTCCGGCCACGGCGAGTCCCTGCACAAAGCGCAACACAATGAGGGATTCCATATTTGGCGACGCTGCGACAGCGAAACTCAACGCCGCTGCTAACAGCATCGACAGGATCAAAACCGGGCGGCGCCCAATGCGATGCGAAAGCGCCCCTAGGGGAATGATCGCCAATGCCAGGGCACCAGTGGTTGCAGAAACCGTCAGTGCTGCCATCGATGGGGAGGTGCGGAAGAAAGCCACCAGTGCAGGCAGTACCGCTTGGGTGGCGTATAGAGCATTAAAGCTGGCCAGCCCGGCGCAGGCTGCAGCGACAAGCGCTTTGCGATAGTCCGGGTCTTGTGGGCTAAGGCCAGCTGGGGAAGTCATATTCGACTAGTTTACGCAGCGTGGGCCGTCGCCACCGGCGTCGATCGGGGCAACCGGTTCACCCACATCCATCGAACCAACCTGACCCACGACATCGCTGGAGTCCGTTGAGGACTCAGGGGTGAGGAACTCCGAACCTTCGTCCGGTACCCCGTCGCCGTCCTTATCCAGGATCCCCGCGGTGAGGGTGCCAACCAGCGGATCATCAGGGTGCAACAGGGGAGCGGATTCAGCCAAATACCCTGGGCCATAATATGTGCCGGAAAGGGTGACAGACAGTTCCTTCTCACCCAGCGATGGATCTTCGACTACCACCAGGCCACCCAACTGTTTCGCCAGTGCCAGAGCCGCGGGATCATTGGCATCCTTCGCATTGACCTGCGACTGGGAAATTCCCGAATCTTCGTGGTTGCCAACTTCGCCCATCTGGTAGCCGTATGCGGCAATGAGGTCGCCGGTACGTGCAGCCAGACCAGCAGTTTCGGAAGCGTTGAACACACTCACGGTGTAGTCGGCTGGCACATAGGCGTTGGCGTCAGGGGTGGCGGTTTCCGTCTCTTCAGCAGCGCCGAGGAGATCCTCGAAGAATGCATGCACCTGCGACTTATCCACGGTAACGATGGATTCTCCATAATCACCCACACCATCAATCGAGGTGACAGGGATGGTTTGGAACGACACATTGCCACCAGATAGGTTCTGCATCTGCATGGCCAGGCTCATCACGTCCCAGTCTTCGTCCAATAACACGGAGCGTTGCACGGCGGTGTTGAGTTTGGAAATCGCGGAAGGATTCGTGAGGGTTCGGGAGCTCAGAATGCTATTGACCAAGCTCGCCATGTATACCTGTTGGCGCGTGATGCGGTCCAGGTCGCCGCGCGGAAGATCATGGCGCTGGCGGACGAAGCTCAACGCATCGGCACCATTGAGGCGTTGCTCACCGGCTGGGAAATTCGCTCCCGAAAGTGGCTCGTCGACCGGATTATTCAGGCAAACATCCACACCGCCAACGGCATCAGTCAGCAGTACAAAGCCCAGCAGGCCCACCTCAGCATAATGGTCCACTTTGATACCGGTGAGGTCCGCAATGGCATCGATCAGAGCGGTGCGGCCAGCCTGCGCTGAATCCTTGCGCATCCGATCCTCATCAGTCACTCCAGCTTCAGTGAGCTTGTTCATGCGTTCCTGCATAGCCGCGCGGTACACACCATTGATCTTCATGTTGCCCATGTCCGGAGTGGCCACGTAGGTATCACGCGGAATGGACACCGCAGTGGCAGAGGAGCCATCGTTAGGAACACGCACCAAAATCAGCGTGTCCGTATTGACGGCCTCTTCATCGCCGGCGCGGAGCATAGCGATTTCTTCCGGAGTCAACGGATTACCCTGGGCGTCCGTACGGGAGTCAATGCCCGTGAGCAGGATGTCCATCGCGCCGTCTTTTTGCTCACCAAGGGACAAACTTCCAGCTTGGGTGAGGCTGCGGTTGACGTTGCCAATAGCAAAATGTCCGGCACCAGTGAGACCCACCAACAAAGCAGAGATAGCAGTGAGCATGATCTTGGCTGGCTTATTACCGTATTGCCGCACATCAGCTAGCGCTGGTGCAACTTCGATCCGCCGAGAGTGGCGTGTGAGGCGCTGGGGGTTCTTCGACGGCAGACGACCCTGCGATGGACCGGACGCCGAAGGCTGGGGGAGCTCACTCATGAGCACATACTTTAGTCGCCAGATTCGCTTGTGGTCTACTTAGAAACATGAACTGTGACGCGAACAATGGTGCCGCCAACCGAGGAACCACCACCGCAGCCACGACCACTTCAACGCGCCCACCCGTGGATGTGGTGATCCTTGGTGCTAGCGGGCAGGTCGGTACAGCAATGCTGCAACTGCTGGCCCAATCCCCGCACTATGCGCACATGCAGCCACTGGTAATCGGGCGAGAACAATTGGATTTCACCGCGCCAACCACCGATGCAACGGTCGTACGCAACGTATTGCTGCAGCACGTACCTGCAGGTGCAGTGGTGGTGAACTTGGCGGCCTACACCGCTGTGGATGCCGCTGAAGCCGCAGACCAACAGGATGACGTGTGGCGATTGAATGCAGAAGCGCCGGGCTGGATCGCGGAAGCTGCCGCCGCAGTGGAGGCGACATGCCTGCATGTATCGACGGACTATGTGTTCGGCGTCGGTGCATCTCACCCAACCAACCATGGTGCTGACCCGGACCAGCAAACGCCCCTGCCGGAGATCGCCAACCCAATTCCCCAGTTTGGTGAGCCATGCAACGCCTACGGGCGCAGCAAAGCAGCCGGCGAACAGGCCGTATTGGCAGTCGGAGGGACAGTGGTGCGCACCTCCTGGGTCTGGACCGGGCCAACGAACCCGCGTGGGGACTTTGTCGCAACCATGCACAGACTTGCGGAGCAACACGTCAACCCAACTGTGGTTGCGGATCAATGGGGGCGCCCCACACATGCGCTGGACCTCGCGGATGCACTACTACAGCTGTCGCAACTGCCAACCATGCCCGACATTATCCACGTCACCAACCCGGGAGCTGCCACGACCTGGTGCGCATTCGCCCAGCATGTGTTTTCCGCAGCCGGGCATGACCCGCACCGGGTATCCCCAATCAGCAGTAGCGAATATCCCACTGCCGCCGCGCGCCCGAGTTGGTCAGTCTTGGCCCGTTCTCGGTGGGAATCCCTGGTAGAGGCCGGCCTTGTACGCGAGCTACCCGCGTGGCAGGAGCGGCTTTTGGTGGTGTTCCGGTAGGGTGCCACCTATGGCGCCTATTGCTGTTATCACCGTTACCTATTCGCCTGGCCAGCACATTTGGGATTTTGTGAATTCGCTTCCCGCTGCCACCACCCAGGGCGCGCACGTGGTGATGGTGGACAATGGTTCCACCGACGGCGCGCCGCAGGCAGTTGCCGCCGCTGGTAAGGCGGAGCTGGTGCTCTCGGGTGGGGATCGACCAATCAATATGGGTTACGGCAGTGCCATGAATGTGGGGGTTCGTCATGTTGCGGCGCTGCGTGAGCGGGGCGAGATCGACCCGGATTTCGTGGTGATAGTGAATCCTGATGTGGTCTTCACCCCAGGTTCTATTGATGGGTTGATCGACGCCGCCCGCCGGTACCCACGGGCGGGAGCGTGCGGACCGTTGATTCGGGAAGCCGATGGGGGAATTTACCCTTCAGCGCGAACAATTCCGACTGTGGGGCAGGGGATTGGTCATGCGCTGCTCGCGGGGGTGTGGCCAAAGAATCCGTGGACGCGGGCGTACATGGATGATCGCGATATGAGCAGGGAGCGAGAAGCCGGTTGGCTTTCGGGTTCGTGCCTCCTGCTGCGGTGGGAAGCATTTGAGGCTATCGGTGGATTCGACGAGCGCTACTTCATGTATATGGAGGACGTGGATCTCGGGGACCGCTTGGCGAAGTCCGGATGGCACAATATGTTCATTCCAGGGGTAGAAATTGGCCATGCGCAGGGGCATTCTGCTGACAAACATCCCGAGATTGTGCTGCGTGCGCATCATGAAAGTGCATATCGATTCCAGGCGGATCGTTTGCCGCGGTGGTATCACGTGCCGGTGCGGTGGGTGTTGCGCGCCGGGTTGTGGGCCCGATTGCAAGTGGTGTTGTTGCTGAACCGGCGTCGATAGGGAGCGGGGCGGCGAGCGTTTCGCTGGCAGTGTTCAGTGAGCGGTTCGGCGAGTGGTTCGGTGAGTGCTTCGGCGTGGGTGCAGCAATGAGCGCGCGCAGGCGACTAGGGTGCTGGAAAGAGATATCCTCCCCAATTATGTTTCGAGGTTGTTGACTTTTATGAATGCATCGCATGTGAATGATCTGGCTGCGCAGACTGATGCAGTGATCCTGGTTGGCGGTAAGGGCACGCGGTTGCGTCCGTTGACGAATAGCATTCCTAAGCCAATGCTGCCGGTGGCGGGTGCGCCGTTCTTGGAGCATTTGTTGGCGCGCATCAAGGCGGCGGGAATGACGCACGTGGTGTTGGGCACCTCGTTTCAGGCGGAGGTTTTTGAGGAACACTTTGGGGATGGTTCCCGCCTGGGGCTGGAGATTGAGTATGTGGTTGAGGATGAGCCACTTGGTACTGGTGGCGGTATCCGCAATGTGTTGGAGAAACTGCGGTTTTCGCGCGCGATGATCTTTAATGGGGATGTGTTGGGGGGAACCGACCTGCGGGATGTGTTGGCGACTCACGTTCGCCAAGATGCGGAGGTGACGTTGCACTTGTTGCGGGTGAGTGATCCGCGGGCGTTTGGTTGTGTTCCGACGACGGATGAGGGGCGGGTGTCGGCGTTTTTGGAGAAGACGGAGGATCCGCCGACGGATCAGATCAACGCCGGTACGTATGTGTTTGATCGTTCAGTGATTGAAAGCATTCCAGCGGGCCGCCCGGTTTCTGTGGAGCGTGAAGTGTTCCCTGAATTGTTGCAGCGTGGGGCGCGGGTGTTTGCACATGTGGATCAGTCGTATTGGCGCGATATGGGTACGCCAGCTGATTTTGTGCGGGGGTCTTCGGATCTGGTGCGTGGGATTGCACCTTCTCCGCTGCTGGAGGCTCGTCATGGTGAGGGGTTGGTGGATCCGTCTGCAGCGATTGCGGGTGGTGCATTGATCCTGGGTGGTTCTGTTATTGGCCGGGGAGCTGAGATTGGCGCGGGAGCTCGTGTCGATACATCGGTGGTGATGGATGGGGTGCATATTGAGGCTGGAGCGACTGTTGAACGTTGTGTGATTGCAGCTGGTGCGCGGATTGGGGCGCGTGCACATATTGTGGACAGTGTGATTGGTGAAGGTGCGGTCATTGGGGCGCGTTGCGAATTGCGTGATGGTGCTCGTGTGTGGCCGGGGGTGATGTTGCCTGATGGTGGTTTGCGTTTCAGTCCGGATGTGTAGCGGTTCAGGTTGTTCCTGACCGCTGTGAAGCGCGGGGTTTGGTGCACACAGGGGGTAGTTTCTGAGCGATTCTCAGGAAAATTCACATTTTTTGAAAATATTTGTGCAAAAACCCATATCTAGTAATTTTTGAGCAGTAATTCAGCCTGGACCACAATATGTAGTGGCTTCAGATTGTCTTTCCTATATATCTCGTGTTGTTTATGTCACGCTGCGTATCATTTTTACGGGGAAAGTGAAACGTCTGTTACTGGTGTGACTTGTGTTGCTGGTGGGGTTTTGTCAGGGCTTGACTACTTGTAATTACCCGTGTGTAATCTTCCTTAATGCCATTTGCAAATAGTGCGCGCAGCTCTACAAAGTAGGGAGCGACACACCGCAAATGCACAACAGATGTAACCACCTACGAGACAAAGAAAAGGAGAGCACTGTGGATAAGTCCTTCGACGTAAACACCAGTGGTGCTTTCGCGATGGAAGCCGCCCCAACGGAGCGCCCACGTAATCTCTTTGATCTCACCCAAGACTTCGACCAGCTCTTCGACGCAGTAGAACAAGACTGGCAAGAACAAGCACTCTGTGCGCAAACCGACCCAGAAGCATTTTTCCCAGAGAAGGGCGGATCCACCCGCGAAGCCAAGCGCATTTGCATGGCCTGCGGTGTGCGCGACGAATGCCTCGAATACGCACTCGCCAACGACGAACGCTTCGGAATCTGGGGAGGTCTTTCCGAGCGTGAGCGCCGTCGTCTCAAGAAGCGACTCGGCTAGCAGCCACCACGCCGGGGATCGCTCCTAATCGAGGTAGTCCCGACGAAACTTCGCATCAACAACCTCCGGCTGCACATTCAAATACACAGCAACCAACTGCGTCACCACGTGACGTAGCAGCTCCTCAAGTTCCATTAATGAAGGAGCGCGATGCTCGATTGGGCGTCGAAACACAATCAGACGCGGGCGAGTCGGCGCCCCAAGCCGATCCACCCCGGCCGACACTAACCGACCCAGCGGAACCGGACCAACAGCCACCACATCCTCCGGCCACGCCGCAAACCGCGAATCCAACCGCATACGCGGCACCACATCCACCGCGACATCCAACCCCGCCAACGCCTCCCCGAAACGCTCCACAATAGGCTCATATACATCCAACAGCACCCCATCGAACCGCTGCGACCGCGTACGATACCGCGGCACCTGCGGCAACAGCACCCCACGCAAGCCGCGGCCACGAGAATCTCTACGAGCACGAAAACCTTCCACCATAGCCACAGATCATACGCGTAACCAGCAAAACAACAGGTACAATGACACTCGTGAACTTCAACCGACGCTGCGCACAACCAGGCTGCACCAACCCCGCAGTCGCAACAATGAACTATCGATACAAAGAATCGATCGTCAACATCGGACCACTTGCCGTAGAAAAAGCAGGACACAGCTGGGACCTCTGCGAACAACACGCAAGCAACATGACCGCACCCGTCGGATGGCAACTCAACGTCACCAACCCATACCTCCTTGGACAGGAGCATATGGAACAAATCGACGAAGACGAAAACGATGAAGAACTCATGATGCTCATCGAAGCCGTCCGCGCCTCCCGCGCAGCACAACGCGAACAACAACTCCAAGAACTCAAAGAGCAAACACCGGAAGTTACCGGCCCGCAAATCACCAGAAGCTCCGAAGCTCCACGCGTCACCGGCATCCACCCGGCCCGCCGAAACCTACCGCAACCAGAACCACAACGTCACCTTCGCGTTGTCAGAAACCACCGCGGCAACAACTAACAGCACCCCACCGAGGAACATCCCGCCGGGTAACCCTCACTGGGCAACAACCCACTGGGCAACATCCCGCTGAGCAACAAACCACTGGGCAACAACCCACCCACCAAAACAGAAACGAAAACCCAATGAACACATACAACCCAACCGACCTCGACGCAATGATCAAAGCCTACGACGTACGTGGCGTGGTGGGCGAGCAACCAGGACAAGTCAGCCCAACATTTGTCGAACACGTAGGACAATCCTTCGCCCGCCTCATGCGCGAAGAAGGTGCCACAGAAGTGGTCATCGGACACGACATGCGCGAAAGCTCCCCAACGCTCGCCGCAGCGTTCGCCGCAGGAGTACAAGCACAAGGACTCAACACCATCACCCTGGGCCTGACCTCTACCGACCAGCTCTACTATGCAGCCGGCGTGAAGCAATGCCCAGGCGCAATGTTCACCGCATCGCACAATCCCGCAAAATACAATGGCATCAAATTGTGCCGGGCAGGGGCAGCCCCTGTGGGGCAAGATTCCGGCCTCGCCACCATCAAACAGGAACTCGCCACCGGAATACCAGCGTGGGACGGCGCCACAGGCAGCGGCACCACTGAAGACTCCCTGGCCGGATACGCAGCGTACCTCCAAGAACTCGTACCATTGAATATTCGCCCACTGAAGGTAGCCGTGGATGCCGGCAACGGCATGGGTGGCATGACCGTACCTGCAGTGTTTGCCGGGCTCCCGCTGGAACTCCACAGCCTGTACTTCGAATTGGACGGCAATTTCCCTAACCATGAGGCCAACCCACTCGAGCCAGCCAACCTTGTTGACCTGCAGCGATTCACCGTTGAAGTAGGCGCTGACCTAGGTATTGCATTTGACGGCGACGCAGACCGCTGCTTCATCGTTGATGAACAAGGCGAACCTGTTTCCCCGTCAACAATCTGTGCAATGATCGCCCAGCGCTACCTGGCGGACAACCCAGGGGCCACGATCATTCACAACCTCATTACCAGCAAGTCAGTGCCGGAACTTGTTACCCAAGCCGGAGGACGTCCAGTGCGCACCCGGGTGGGTCACTCCTTCATTAAGGCTTCCATGGCTGAAGAGCAAGCGATTTTCGGTGGGGAGCACTCCGCTCACTACTATTTCGCGGACTTCTTCAATGCAGACTCCGGCATGCTCGCAGCATTGCACGTCCTTGCCACACTGGGTGGTCAGGATCGCCCACTGAGCGAGCTCAAGCAAGCGTTTGAGCTGTATCAAGCATCGGGTGAAATCAACTCTGAAGTTGCGGATCAAGCGGGACGGACGGAAGCCGTTGTGGCAGCGTTTGCCGATCGTACTACCAGTGTGGATCGCCTGGATGGAGTGACCATTGAATTGCAGGATGGTTCATGGCTGAATGTTCGCGCATCCAACACGGAACCGCTCCTGCGTTTGAACGTTGAAGCGCCAACGCATGAAGGCGTGCAGGCAATTGTTGATGAGGCATTGGCGGTAATTCGCGCCTAGGTCGTGGCATTTGCGGATTCTTCGCTGCAAGGCGCTAATCTATACCTCACTACCTACGGTCATCTTGCAGATGGCCGACTCAGTGATGTGGGACGTCAACGGCGTTTGGCGCCGCCGTACCGCATCGTGAATACGCTTGTCATTTCCGATCGTTCGAAGGTGTTTTATGCTGCTTTTCGCTCCCACGCTGCGTAACTATGCGTGGGGCTCGACGACGGCAATTCCGGAACTTGCTGGGCGCCCAAGTCCGGCGCCTCAGCCAGAAGCTGAGCTGTGGTTCGGTACGCACCCGGCGGAACCTTCGGAACTTTCGCAAGTTACCTCTTTGCCGTTGCTGGTGAAAATCTTGGCGGCGGAACGCACGTTGTCGATCCAAGCGCATCCTTCGTTGGAGCAGGCCCAGGACGGGTTTGCCAAAGAGGAAGCTGCCGGTGTGCCGCTGGATAGTCCATCGCGCAACTATAAGGACCCGAATCACAAGCCGGAGTTGCTCATTGCCCTCACACCGTTTCGGGCGTGGGCAGGGTTCCGCGACGCAGCGCTGACCTGTGAGCTCTTCGCTGCCCTGGGGTGTGCCCTCACTGCTGAAGTGCAGGCCTGCCTAGATCAAGAGGTGCCAGATTTTCAGGCGTTGGTACGGCGTTGGTTGACGTTGTCCGAGGAGGAGGGGCAGCGGGCGGTCGCTGAGTTGCTGCGCGCTGCTGAGGATTTGCTTGCCGCGCCTCCACGTGATGATTCGGCTGTGTGGATGCGGGAGGCCTGTGCGGTGCTGCTCGAAGTTGCGGCGCAATTCCCGGGCGATCGCGGCCTGTTGTGTGGAGCGTTGTTGAATCTCGTGGTGCTGCAGCCTGGCGAGGCGATTTTTCTCCAGGCTGGGCAGCTACATGCATACATTGATGGTGTGGGCCTGGAGGTCATGGCAAATTCCGACAATGTGTTGCGCGGTGGTTTGACCGAGAAGCATTGTGATGTTCCAGAGCTGTTGCGTGTGCTGAGTCCGGTGGCGCAGGAGGATCCCCGGGTGGTTGCGGATGATCGCGGAGTGTATCGGGCTGGGAATTTTGTAGTTCGACGCCTCAACGCAGCTTCCCACATCAACGGTCCAGCTCTGCTGGTTGCGGCTGGTGCTGATGCGATGGTGGAACCGCAGTAGGCAACTGAACCGGCGGCTGCTGCGGCTGACTTGGTGCTGCCGAGCGCGCAGGGGCTGTGGATTGCTGAGGGCGAGTCGATGCTGGTGCGCGAGATCCGCGAACGTTGCGATTCGCTTCACCTGCGCGCTGAGGATCCGCATCCGGTGCAATTTGCTGCCGGGGTATTTGCAATCGAGCTGTAATTACCGGCTTGGCTGAGTGGTGGTTTCGCCAGTCATTGGGGTGGTTTGCGTGCCGGCGAGTGGGGTGGGTTCGAGCGGGGTTGAGGCGTTGCCGGTATTGGTGCCAGTTGTAGGCGCGCTTGGTACCTGTGGCTCGTTAGCATTCGGTGGATCTGTCGGTTCCGTGGTTGTTGGCGGCTCGAGTGGTTCGCTCGGTCCGGTTGGATCTGTTGGGTCCGTTGGTGCAACTGGCTCCGTTGGTTCAACAGGCTCAACAGGCACAGCAGGGTCAGTTGGTCCGGTTGGGTCAGCTGGGCTCGTTGGCTGAGGAGGTTCAACAGGTGCCGGGGTAGACGGCGGCGCTATTGGGTCTGAGGTGCCTGGGAAGGTAGGCAAAGATGGCAGCGTGAATGCTGGTGGTTCATCACCCGGATTAAGACTTGGTACATTCGGCGCATCTTCCCCAATTGGTGATCGTGGCGTTTCCGGGGGAAGCGCAATGATGGTTGCTGATGGGGTTGGCTTGCCGAGGACGGTACCTTCCGTGTCTGGGCGAGGCTGGATTGCGCCGTCTCGGTCCGACGGAGTGGTTGTATCGGAACGGCTGGCCAACCATGCGTGTGGTGGCAGCAGCGGATCTCCATCCAAGGTTGCGGTGCTTAACGCTTGTGGTCCGGCATATGTGGTTTCTGCAGCGCCAACTGCGCCTCGGCGGGTGTGATTCCGTCGCGAAGATGACGCTGCAGTGTCACCGGATTGCGCAACCGAGGATGATGCGCCTGTGGGTTGTGGAGCCGTTGCATTGGTGGTTGCATGCACCTGCTGGGCGGTATGGGCCTGTTGCGCCGGCCCTTGGGCGCCGCGTAGTGCGTGGACGGTGACCAATCCAGCCAGAAGCAAACCAGCTGCGGCGAATGCAGCAATAAACCGCGTCGAGACGGACGGGTTGTGGTGCTCGCGGACCTCCGCTGCAGTCGTCTCTGCAGTGTGGGACGCCGGTTGTTGGTTGTTCTTTGGAGTGCCCATTGGGTAGTGCTCCTCGGATTGGAAACAGGTTGTTGAATACATTGGAAGTCGTGTCGCGATTTCCAAGGTT
>JBHAQQ010000082.1:0-7058 GCA_041830435.1 Corynebacterium sp. | reverse complement strand
TGATGGAACACATCGAAGAAGCGGGTATTCACTCTGGTGACTCGGCATGTGCCCTTCCACCAATGACGTTGGGCGCGGAGGACATTGAAAAGGTTCGAGTTTCCACTGCTGCCTTGGCGAAGGGCATTGGTGTGAAAGGCTTGATGAATGTTCAGTTCGCGCTGAAGGATGACATTCTGTACGTGATTGAGGCTAACCCTCGTGCGTCCCGTACGGTGCCTTTTGTTTCCAAGGCTACGGGTGTGCCATTGGCGAAGGCCGCTGCTCGGATCATGCTTGGTGCGAGCATTGCGGAACTCAAGGCGGAGGGAATGTTGCCGGCAGATATCGATGGCGGTTCGCTGCCGCTTGGGCACCCAATCGCGGTAAAGGAAGCAGTGCTGCCATTCAACCGTTTCCGTAATCCTGAAGGTAAGGTGCTGGATTCGCTGTTGAGCCCAGAAATGAAGTCCACCGGTGAAGTCATGGGTCTGGATATGGACTTTGGAACGGCGTTTGCAAAGTCCCAACAGGGCGCATTTGGTACCTTGCCGACGGAGGGAACCATTTTCGTATCCGTTGCAAACCGTGACAAGCGCACCTTGATTTTGCCGATCATGCGGTTGGCTTCGCTGGGATTTCGATTGCTGGCTACGTCTGGTACGGCGGGAATGCTTCGCCGAAATGGTGTGGAGTGTGAGGTTGTTGCAAAGGTTTCTCAAGCGGAAGGTGAGCAGCGTTCCATTGTTGATCTCATCAACGATGGTGAGGTTGATTTGATCCTGAATACTCCAGCTGGTTCTGCTGGTGCGCGCCACGACGGCTACGATATTCGCGCCGCTGCGGTGACGATGGGTGTTCCATGCATCACGACTGTGCAAGGTACGGTTGCTGCGGTGCAGGGCATTCAGGCTTTGAAGAACGCTGATGTTCGTGTGCGGCCTATTCAAGAGGTTCAACACTAATCATGGGACAGACAGTCGGCGCTGCTGCAGGGCAGCAACCTGTTGACAGTGGGATGACGTTTGGTCAGCGATTCGTAGAGCGCTCCCGTGAGTATGGCACGCTGTGTGTTGGCATTGATCCGCATGTCGGATTGCTGCAGCAGTGGGGCTTGCCGGTTTCAGTGGATGGCCTCAAGCAGTTCACGGATATTTGCGTGGAGGCGTTTGTTGATACCGCTTGTGTGGTGAAGCCGCAGGTTGCTTTTTATGAAGCGTTTGGGGCTGCAGGATTCGCTGTGTTGGAGGAAGCGATTCGCTCGCTGCGTGGCGCAGGTGTGTTGGTGATATCCGACGCCAAACGTGGTGACATTGGTTCCACGATGGAGGGCTACGCCCAGGCGTGGTTGGCTCCTGGTGCGCCGTTGGAATCCGACGCTGTGACGGTCTCTCCGTATCTAGGTTTTGGTGCCTTGGAGGCGGTGTTTGCGTTGGCTGACGAGCATAACAAGGGAGCTATCGTGCTTGCTGCCACGTCGAATCCGGAGGCCCTGGGCTTGCAAAATGCCCCCATGGAGGGGGTGCTCGGCTCAAAAGTAAAGATTTCTCAGGATATTTGCGATGCGGTAGCAAAGCGGAATGCTCCGTACGCTCAAGCGCGCAATATTCCTGGCAATCTTGGTGTGGTGGTTGGCGCAACGCTGCAGGACCCACCGGAGTTATCCCAGGTAAACGGCGTTATTCTTATGCCTGGTGTGGGTGCTCAGGGTGGTTCTGCTGCGGATGTGAAAAGAATTTCCGGGTCAGCCTTTCATCTAGTTTCGCCGAATGTATCGCGATCAGTGTTGTCTGCAGGTCCGGATGTGGCCCGTCTGCGGGCGGCAATCGACACGCAGCAGCAAGAATTGTTGTAATACCGCTGGTAACTAGTGGTATGCTTTCCGAAGTTGTTTCGCAAAAGAGTTAGCTCCTGACTGGAGATGATTCGTGAAAGCCCACGTCGGGGATCGAGTTATGGAGAAATTCTCGATCGTCGGCGGGGTGCGGGATGAGAACAGATTTCTTAACGTTTTTTAATTTCTACTATTTGGAGGACAACGTGGCACTTCCACAGCTCACCCCAGAACAGCGCGCAGAAGCTTTGAAGAAGGCTGCAGAAGCTCGCAAGGCTCGTGCGGAACTGCGTGAGAAGCTGAAGCGCGGCGGAACCGACCTGAAGCAGGTTCTGAAGGATGCTGAGACCGATCCAATCTTGGGCAAGATGAAGGTTTCTGCTTTGCTGGTTTCTTTGCCAAAGGTTGGCAAGGTGAAGGCTGAAGAGATCATGAACCAGCTGGAGATCGCTCCGACCCGTCGCCTCCGTGGTCTCGGTGATCGTCAGCGTCGTGCATTGCTCGAGCACTTCGGCTTCGAGGCTTAAGGCCCACCTAGCTCTCCGATGAATTCACTGTCGAAGCCTCGTGTAGTAGTGCTTGCTGGACCAGCAGGGGTTGGTAAGTCTACGGTTGTCGCTCGTCTGAAGCAGGACGTCGAGGATTTGTTTTTCAGTGTTTCGATGACCACTCGTGCTCCTCGCCCTGGCGAGGAACACGGCCGTGATTATCTGTTTGTTTCGCGCGAAGCATTTCAGGAGCGTATCGACGCCGGCGAAATGTTGGAGTGGGCAGAGATTCACGGCGGACTCCAATTGTCCGGTACTCCGCGCCAACCAGTCGAGGAAGCAATTGCGGCATCTCGCCCTGTGCTTGTGGAAGTCGATTTGGTTGGTGCGCGGAATATCAAACGCTTGATGCCGGAGGTGCACACTGTGTTTCTTGCTCCTCCGTCTTGGGATATTTTGGTTGAGCGCCTCACTGGGCGTGGTACGGAAAGTCCTGAGGTGATCGCGCGTCGTCTGCACACCGCTGAGGTGGAGATGGCTGCGAAGGGTGAGTTTGACACCGTAGTGGTCAATGAAGACGTGGACACAGCAGTTGCAGATATTGCTGCATTGCTGGTTTCACGATAAACTCAGCAAGTTACGTATAACGACACATTTGAAGGATATAACTGTGGACAATCAGGATGTGAATCCGAACGCGATGGTGTTTGACCCACCAGTGGGTATTACTAACCCTCCGATCGATGAGCTCCTTACCAAGGTCTCTTCAAAGTACGCGTTGGTGATTTTTGCTGCGAAGCGTGCACGCCAGATCAACGATTACTTCCAAACCGTTGATGAAGGTGTGTTTGAATTTGTTGGGCCGCTGGTAACCCCAGAGGTGCACGAGAAGCCATTGTCGATTGCGCTTCGTGAGATCAACCGCGACTTGCTGGATCATACTGAAGGATAGTTTTCCTCGGTTCTGCCGCTAGGGCTGATTATTGCTAAGTTACCCGCCACAATGTGGCGGGTATTTTGCATTAGCACTATCCTTAGGCAAGTGAATACTACGCAACCTGAATCCAAGAGCCTCAACGTCGTGGTTGGCGTTGCTGGGGGAATTGCCGCCTACAAGGCGGCGCATTTGGTCCGCTTCTTTACGGAACGGGGCCACAATGTGCATGTGATTCCCACCCGCTCTGCGCTGAATTTTGTAGGTGCGGCAACGTTTGAAGCGCTCTCGGGCAATCCGGTTTCAACTGAGGTGTTCGACGCCATCGATGAAGTGCAGCATGTCCGACTTGGACAAGAAGCGGATTTGGTGGTGATTGCTCCGGCAACTGCTGATCTCTTGGCCCGGATTGCGATGGGGCGCGCTGATGATTTGCTGACCGCTTCGTGTCTGGTGGCGACATGCCCGGTGGTGGTTGCGCCAGCGATGCACACGGAAATGTGGCTGAATCCTGCCACCCAGCACAATGTGGAAGTGTTGCGTAGCCGCGGCATCACGGTCCTGGAACCTGCACACGGTCGGCTTACAGGTAAAGATACGGGTGCCGGGAGGCTTCCGGAGCCGGAGCATATTGGTCAATTGGCGTTGGTAGCGGCGGACATGCCTGCGGCATTTCGGCATTCGTTGGTGGGGAAGTCGGTGTTGATTTCGGCGGGTGGTACGCATGAGCCATTGGATCCGGTGCGTTATTTGGGTAATGCATCTTCCGGTAAGCAGGGATTTGCATTGGCGGATATCGCAGTCCAGCGTGGTGCGGACGTGACTATTGTTGCTGGTATTACGGAGAATCTTCCGGTTCCTTCTGGTGCATCCGTGGTGCGGGTTCGCACTGCGCTGGAGATGCAAGCTGCAATGGCTCAGCATGCGCCGCAGGCTGACGTTATTGTGATGGCGGCTGCAGTTGCGGATTTCCGCCCAGCGGTTCAGGCTGGTAGCAAATTGAAGAAGGGGAGCGAGGCGGATCTTTCGCAACTGACGTTGGTGGAGAATCCGGACATCCTTGCAGGGTTGGTTCAATCCCGAAGGGAGGGGTTGCTCAGCGATGCGACTGTAATTGTGGGCTTTGCGGCAGAAACTGGGGATGAGCAGCGTTCTGCGTTGGAGTATGGCATGGCGAAATTTGAGCGCAAAGGTGTGGACCTGTTGATGTGCAATGATGTTGGGGGAGGAAAGGTGTTTGGGAAGGATCAATCTGAAGGTTGGTTGATTGCGCAGGGTGCTAAGGTCTCGCCGGTTCCTGCGGGTGCCAAGCATGCGGTTGCGGTGCACATTTGGAATGGCATTGCAGAAGTTTTGGAGAATCGCACCAAAAATTAGACAGCTTGGTCTATTTTGAGTTAAGGTAGCTACATCGTTACTCTTATTGAGTTTGGCAATAACCCCCGAAAAGGAAAAGAATCCGTGTCTCTTCGACTCTTCACCAGCGAATCCGTTACAGAAGGGCATCCAGATAAGATCTGTGACGCTATCAGTGACACCATCCTGGATGCACTCATCGCCAAGGACCCAGAATCGCGTGTAGCTGTTGAAACAGTAGTGACCACCGGATTGGTGCATGTCGTTGGAGAAATCCGGACTGAAGCTTACGTCGAAATTCCTCAACTCGTGCGGGATACCTTGCGCAATATTGGATTCACCAGTTCCGACATGGGATTCGATGGCTCCACTTGTGGAGTGTCGGTATCTGTCGGTGAACAATCGCAAGAAATCGCCAATGGTGTTGATTCCGCATTGGAAGAACGTGCAGCAGACGGTCAGGTCGAAGAAGAGGATCGCCAGGGCGCCGGTGACCAAGGCTTGATGTTCGGATACGCGACCGATGAAACCCCAGAATTTATGCCATTGCCGATTTCCCTGGCGCACCGTTTGTCCCGGCGTCTGACGGAAGTTCGCAAGACTGGCATTGTTGATGGGTTGCGACCAGATGGCAAGACGCAGGTGACATTGGCATACGACGAACACGGCACTCCAGTCGCCATCGATACGGTAGTGCTTTCCACCCAGCATGATCCGCATGTCCAGCAAAGCGACTTGCACGCAGCTATTAAGCAACATGTCGTTGACCACGTGTTCGCTGAAGCTAATGTTGAGCACCTCATTGCAGATGGATACAAGCTACTCGTGAATCCTTCTGGTTCCTTTGTCCTCGGAGGACCAGCCGGTGATGCCGGCCTAACGGGCCGAAAGATCATCGTGGATACCTACGGTGGCATGGCGCGTCACGGCGGCGGTGCATTCTCCGGTAAGGATCCATCCAAGGTGGACCGTTCGGCAGCTTATGCAATGCGGTGGGTTGCTAAGAACATTGTCGCTGCCGGACTGGCAAAGCGGGCAGAAGTACAAGTTGCCTACGCAATTGGACGCGCAAACCCAGTGGGCTTGTACGTGGAAACCTTTGGCACAGAAACCGTACCAGTTGAGCGCATCCAGGACGCCGTGAATAAGGTCTTTGATTTGCGCCCAGCTGCGATTCTTCGAGACCTTGATTTGAAGCGACCAATCTATGCACAAACCGCAGCATATGGTCACTTTGGGCGTACCGACATCGATTTGCCATGGGAACGCCTGGATCGAGTGGAGGCGCTGCAAGCAGCTGTAGGCTAATCGTACTAAGCTGCAATCATGTCCACCAGTAACGAACTTCGCGCACCCATCGTCCGGGTGCTCCCGTTGCTGGGAATTCCGCACCTCGATCGACCATTCGACTATCTTGTTCCGTCCACGATGGATGCAGAGGTGCAACCTGGAGTGCGGGTACGAGTGCGATTCGCGGGGCGGCTCGTCGATGCGATTGTGCTTGAGCGTGCCCGAACCACACCGTTTCAGGACAAGCTCCGGCCTATTGAACGGGTCATTTCTCCACTAGTGGTGATGCCACCGCAAACCTGGCAACTTGTTGAACGCCTGGCTGACCACTATGCAGGCACACGATCTGACCTGTTGAAGACCTATATTCCGCCACGACATGCCACCGCAGAATCTGCAGGACTCTTCGCTGATGGGGCAACCTGGCCGAATATGTACAGCAAGCTGGATAACCTCAATGACGTGGCTGCCGCTGCGTTGCAAGCAGCAACGGAACTCATGGGGGACTATATTCACGGACCTGCGTTTGTTCAGGCGCTGATCGATGGGCGAAATCCTCGTGCGGCGCTTAATGTGTTGCCCGGTACCCAACCCGAGACCGTGGTTGCCCGAATTGCTGCAGCCTTCGCATGGAGCAAGGCGCACAGCAACAGGGCCGAGATCGAAGGCGATGAAACTCCTGGCATCTTGATCCTCGCACCAAATGTCCGCAGTGTTCAGGCCATTGTGCAGGAACTCGGCACGTGGCTAGCCCCCGCACAAATTGTTCAGCTCACATCTGCAGTTGGGCCGCAAGCACGCTATCGTCGCTTTCTGTCGATTCTGCAAGGACAAGCCAGAGTTGTGGTGGGCACCCGCGCCGCAGCACTCGTCCCGCTCCACCACTTTTCGGCAGTGTTCGTTGTCGAAGAATCAGACGAAGCCTTTGCCGACACTCGAGCCCCCTATGTGCATACCCGCGAAGTCGCAACGTTGCGAGCTACGGAGGAACACACAGCATTGTTGTTCGCCCACGTTCATCGCAGCGCTGAAGTGCAACACCTGTTGAATAGCGGAATTGTTCACGCACTAATGCCGCAACCTGAACGCACCGTAGCAATGCTCCCGCACATTTCGGGACTTGCGGAAACCGACTTCGACATCGAACGAGAACTCAGCAACCCTGGCGCGCGAATAT
>JBHAQQ010000081.1:0-5962 GCA_041830435.1 Corynebacterium sp. | reverse complement strand
CCGCACCAAACAGCGACATATTGATCCGCCCCGACGCCGACACACACGCCGCAGACAGCAACAACCCGATCAACATCGCACCACTGTCACCCATAAAGATTCGCGCAGGGCTGAAATTATGCGGCAAAAAGCCCACACAAATCCCCACCAAGGCCGCCGAAATAATCGCCGGCGGATACGCCGACACCAACCCACCCTGATCAAACAAGATCGTCAACGAATACACCAAAATCGTCGATGCGGCGATCATCCCCAAGCCAGCGGCCAACCCATCCAAACCATCCACAAAATTCATCGCGTTGATAATCGTCACCGTCAATACGGCCGTCAAGATTGTAGACTGTACCTGGTCCAAAACCAGCGTGGTCGACTCACCCACCGGAAGCGTCAACAAATACCACGACAAACCCAATAAACTCATGGTGATAGCAGCCACCAACTGCCCACCCAGCTTCAACCACCAGGCAATATCGTAGAGGTCATCCAACACACCCACCACCACAATGACAAACGCGGCAGCAATCACCGCAGTCATATCCGGAGTAACCGGTGGAAACCCACGATTCAACGCCGGCAATTGCGAAGCCACCACAATCGCCACGATAAGGCCAGTGAACATCGCCACCCCACCCAAGCGCGGTGTAGGAACCACGTGCACATCGCGTTCACGAGGCATTTCTGTCCGTCCGTGCTTCAACATCACCGTCCGTACAATGCCGGTCAACAGGTACGTCACCCCTGCAGCAATGAGAATCACCAGCGCAAGCTCGCGCAGCGGAATGCCAACTCCCATGTACTACTGACCACGCAATTCTTCGGCGCTCATGTTCAGCACTTCAGCAACCCGTTCGGCAGAGATGGCACCCTCGCGAAGCATTCGCGGACGCCGCCCGGAAAGGTCCACGATGGTGGAAGCTTCACCGATGGTTGCTTCCCCACCGTCGATATAGAGCGCCACATCATCGCCAAGTTGATCTTGCGCCATGGTGACATTGGTAGCCGGAGGTTGCCCGGAAATATTTGCCGACGATACCGCCATCGGACCGGTTTGTTCCAGCAGGGCGATCGCCACCGGGTGCAGTGGCATGCGCAGCATCACTGTGCCGTTCGCATCGCCCAGGTTCCACGGCAGGCTTGGGGCTTGCGGCACCACGATGGAAAGACCCCCTGGCCAAAACGCCTCCACGAGTTTGCGCATTTCAAAGGTGTAGTTCTGGACGAGTCCTTGGATGGTGGTCCAGGAGCCAACAAGCACTGGTACTGGCATGTCCGGCCCGCGGTGCTTCGCGCGCAGGAGATTTCGCACAGCTTCGTTATTGAACGCATCGCAGCCAATGCCATACAGCGTATCGGTGGGCAGTACGACGAGGCGGCCAGATTGGACGGCTTGCACTGCTTGTTCGATCGCGCGTTTACGGTCTGCTCCGTTGGTGGCGTTGACGATATGTCCCATAGTTAGCTATTGTTTCCTAATTTTTCATTGCTGACAATTCCGCTTGTGGTGTTCCGGGTTGTGTGTTGCGGATGGCAGTGGTGAAGCGGTCGCGACCTGCGAGATCCTGGTGGGTTGTGATGCGGGACCATCCTCCCGCGTTGTCTAGGAGCGTGGCGGTTGCTGCTCCGGTGGTGTCGTCGTGTTCGATGCCGATAGCTGCGGTTGGTGCGGCTATTTGGGTGGCGAGCTCGATGAGATGTGGCATGAATTCCATGCCGTCTTTCCCGGAGAACACTGCATGGTGTGGATCGTGGCGCACTTCGGGTTCTACGGGTGGATCGCCGTAGCCACTGTCCCCTTCGGGTACGTAGGGTGGGTTGGATACGATCAGGTGAACGTCGGCCTGTTGTTGCTCGACGCCGCTTCCCCGCCGCCCATGTGTTAATTCTGCTGGGCTGGCGCCCACCAGATCCGCTTTGATCCATTCAATTGGGTGGTGAAGGCTGCCCTGGCTTCGCAATTGTTGTTCATTTGCGCGGGCAAGGGCTAGTGCCGCGGGATCGATATCGACGGCGGTGATGTGGAGTTCCCCAACTTCGCTTGGTTCGAGCGAAGCCAACGCCAAGGCGATGGTTCCAGGTCCGGTGCACAGATCCATGATGCGCTGCGGTTGTGCAGGTTGTTTATTCCGCGCCAATTCGGTGCGCGCCCAGTCCACCAGCAATTCGGTTTCTGGCCGGGGGATAAAAGCACCTGGCTGAGTCAGCAAGTCGAGGCCATAGAAGGCGGTGTGGCCTAGGATATGCTGCAGCGGAATTCGTTGCACGCGCTGTTCTACGAGCGCTTCGAAGGTTTCGCGGACCTCTTCGGAGATTGGATCGCCCAGCAGCAAGAAGAGTTGGGTGAATGCGGTTTGCTCGAGGCCTAATGCATGCAGCAGCAGTGCCTTGGCATCGACGTCGGGGCTGGATACACCAGCGGCCGCCAAGCGTTGCTGGGCGGCCGTAAGGGCTTGGCGCATGGTTAGCCTTCTGCCTCCAGGCGGCGCTGGCGGTCAGCTTCTTGCAGCGCTGCGAAGAGTGCTTCGAGGTCGCCACCGAGTACGGCGTCGAGATTATTTGCTTTGTACCCGATGCGGTGGTCGGACACTCGCGACTCCGGGAAATTGTAGGTGCGGATACGCTCCGAGCGGTCCATGGTGCGGATCTGCGCAGCGCGGCCTTCGGCGGCCTCTGCCGCGGCTTCTTCTTCCCGCATTTGCTGCAGACGTGCGGCCAATACCTGCATGGCACGCGCCTTGTTTTGAATTTGGGAACGTTCCTTTTGGCAGGTCACCACAATACCCGTTGGCAGGTGCGTGATACGGACAGCAGAGTCCGTGGTGTTCACACCCTGACCACCCTTACCGGATGAGCGGTACACGTCGACGCGGATGTCCTTGTCGTCGATTTCCACGTTTTCAACTTCATCAGGTTCTGGGTAAACCAGCACACCTGCCGCGGAGGTTTGGATGCGGCCTTGGGATTCCGTCACTGGGACACGCTGCACGCGGTGTACGCCAGCCTCAAATTTGAACGACGCCCACGCGCCATCGCGGGATGGTTGCTTCGAGCGGATCGAAAGCGTCATATCCTTCACACCGCCGAGGTCAGTTTCGTTCAAACCCAGAATTTCGGTGGTGAAGCCATGCCGTTCTGCATAGCGTTGGTACATGCGAGCCAGTTCACCGGCGAACAGTGCTGCCTCTTCCCCACCTGCGCCGGACTTGATTTCCATCACGATGTCATCGCCATCGTGCGGGTCGCGTGGCGCCAATAGGTCGGTGAGTTGTTCTTCCAATTGCAGAATTTCGCCCTCGAGACGAGCAGCTTCTTCCGCAAACTCTTTGTCCTCGTGAGCCATTTCCAAGGCCGCTTCACGGTCCTCCCGAGCTTGGGTGAGGCGTTCGTGCGTTTGGATAATTGGCTGAAGTTCCGAGAACCGCTTGCCCACACGGCGAGCCGCAGCCGCGTCGTTATGCAGCTCTGGATCGCTGAGCTGCATTTCCAAGCCTTGGTATTCGGCGAGAATATCATCAACCATTGATGGTGACTGTGCCATGAGTTATGCCTCCTCTTCCTCACCAGCCAACGGCGCAGAGCTGGCAACTTGCAACAGGAATTCCTTGTTGTTCTTCGTCTTCCGGAGCTGCTGGATCAGCAAGTCAATGGCGGCCTGAGAGTCCAGTGCGGAAAGAATCCGGCGAAGCTTGTGCATAATCCGCGCTTCCTCAGGGCTGAGCAACAGCTCATCCTTGCGGGTACCCGATGGATGCACGTCCACGGCAGGGAACACGCGACGCTCAGCGATCTTGCGGTCCAGCTTCAGTTCGGCATTGCCGGTACCCTTGAATTCCTCGAAAATCACCGTGTCGCCAGTGGATCCCGTTTCGACCATGGCGGTGGCAATAATGGTCAACGAGCCACCATTCTCGATGTTGCGGGCCGCTCCCAGGAATCGCTTTGGTGGATACAGAGCATTGGAGTCCACACCACCGGACAGGATGCGTCCCGAAGCTGGGGAGGAATTGTTGTAGGCACGGCCCAGGCGCGTGATCGAGTCCAACAGCAGCACCACATCGTTGCCTTGCTCCACCAGGCGTTTTGCGCGTTCCACTGCCAATTCTGCAACATTCGTGTGTTCCCCTGGTGGGCGGTCGAAGGTCGAGGCAATGACTTCGCCGTTGACGGAGCGTTGCATATCCGTCACTTCTTCCGGACGTTCATCAACCAAGACCACCATCATGTAGCATTCCGGGTTGTTCTTCGAAATTGCGTTAGCAATATCCTTCAGAATCGAAGTCTTACCAGCCTTTGGAGGGGATACGATCAGCGCGCGCTGCCCCTTACCAATTGGCATGATCAAGTCAATGACGCGGGTGGACAGCAATTTCTGATCGGTTTCGAGACGCAGGCGCTGGTTTGGGTAGAGCGGTGTGAGCTTTCCGAATTCTGGACGTGCCGCTGCCTCTTCCGGAGAAAGACCATTGACCGTGAGGACCTGATGCAATGGGACGTACTTCTGGCGGTTCCGGCCTCGCTGGCCACCATTGTTGTTCGCCCGTGGACGAATCGTTCCGGTCACGGCGTCACCATGACGCATACCGAACTTGCGGACATTGTTCATCGCCACATACACATCAGTTGGGCCAGCATGGTAGCCCGTGGTGCGGATGAAGGCGGTGTTTTGATCAGCAAAGTCCAAAATGCCAGCAATTGTTACCAATTCTTCTGGCTCTTGCGGTGCATTGTCCTGCCCGCCTTGCTCGTTGCGGTTCCGGTTGCGTCGGTTGCGGCGCCCTCCCTCACCGTCACCGTTGTTGCCACTGGTGGAGTCATTACCGTCTGCGGATTGGTCAGCGTCAGTGGTGTTGCCGTCGTTGTTGGTGCGATCCCCGCGGTTGCGGCGATTTCGACGATTCCGACGATTCCGGCGACCGCTACGCCCCGTTGCCTCGCCTGATTCGCCTGATTCGCCGTTGTCCTGTTCCCCACCATCTTGGTTGCTTCCCTCAGCAGCATTGCTGTTGTGGCGTTCCCCTCCAACAGCCTCGGTTTCACCAGGTTGTGCCTCGGATTCCTCAAGTGTCGCAAGCGTTTCACCGCTATCATTGCTGCTCCGGCGGACACGGCGTCGGGCACGTTTCCGTCCTTCACCTTCATCGGCGGACTCGGCCGCAGCGGACCGACGAGCTGGGGCCGTGGACTCAGCAGATGCAGCACCACCAGCGCTTCGACCGCCAGCGTTTTCAATCGCGGCGATCAACTCGCCCTTGCGCAACGCCGAAGTCCCCTTCAGTCCTTGTGCCACAGCGATTTGCTTCAGCTCTGGCAACTTCAGCGTCTGTAGTCCATTGGCCTCTGCTTTGGCCAAGATCTCGGATAGGCTCACAAAAGTCCTTCCAGTTGTACCTCACAGGCAGCCTCCATTTTTGCAAGCTCAACCTTTGAAGTGCGGTACGCAACATTTCACGAATCAGGTATGTTCAGCGCTTCTTCTTCCACCCGTTTCTGGAAGAACGCGACACATACAGTAAATAGTTTGCTTCGAACTAGTAATGATTGGCGCATTGCACCCTGTCGGCGTGACGTACGCACCACCAGTGTTGCACAATGCATGGCACCCAATACGACGACCGACAACTCGCTTAGCCGAGTTCAACAGTAATACTACGTCTTGCCATGCAAGCTGGCGGCGCAGCCTTGGCCCAATGATGAAAATTGTGCTGGATTCATGCTGTACCCGAACCATGCCCGAGCTTAGCCCGAGAATTACCCGAGTATCGCCCGAGCCATGCTAGTCGAAGATAGCCCAACTTTATCACTAAGCCCACGAGCCTGATAAATCGACGGTATCGTGAATGTTATGAAATCGACGATGCAGGAAATTCCGTTCTCCGTATCTCGGATCTTGGAATACGGCGCCACGGTCCACCGGAATTCCACCGTCACCACCTACTTTGGAAAAACCGCAGACACCGCAACATTT
>JBHAQQ010000080.1:0-21750 GCA_041830435.1 Corynebacterium sp. | reverse complement strand
TTGGTTTGTGGTGTTGAGGTGGTGTTCATTTGTGGTGTTGAGGTGGGCAATGCAAAAGAAAAGGGCGCATGAGCATTCATGCACCCTATCCTAGCGAGGAAACCCTACAACTAGCCGAGGAACGCCTTGTCGGAAAGGGTCGCTCCCTTGATCTTGGTGAATTCGTTCAGCAGATCGCGGACGGTGAGTTGCTTTTTGGTTTCTTGGTCTGCCTCGTACACAATTTGGCCTTCATGCATCATGATCAGGCGGTTGCCCAGGCGGATTGCTTGTTCCATATTGTGTGTCACCATGAGGGTGGTGAGGCCACCTTCTTCGACGATGCGGTGGGTCAGCTCCGTCACCAATGCTGCTCGGGATGGGTCCAACGCCGCCGTGTGCTCATCAAGCAGCATGATCTTTGGCTGCGTGAATCCCGCCATGAGGAGCGACAAGGCCTGACGTTGACCACCGGACAACAACCCAACCTTTGCGGTCAGTCGGTTTTCCAGGCCCAGTTCGAGCTTCTTGAGTTCTTCGGTGAATAATTCCCTACGGGAACCACTGAGACTGCGTCCCAGGCCACGGCCTTTACCGCGCAAGTATGCCAGGGAAAGGTTTTCCTCAATGGTGAGGTTTGGTGCGGTACCAGCTAGTGGATCCTGGAACACGCGGCCAATGAACCGTGCGCGTTTATGCTCCGACAACTTGTTGACAAGTTTGCCGTCGATGGCGATTTCTCCGGAATCGACACCCAGACGTCCACTGACGGCGTTGAGCATCGTGGACTTACCGGCACCATTGGAGCCGATGATGGAAACGAAGTCGCCCTCTTGGAGTTCCAGCGACAGGCCGTTGAGCGCTACGCGTTCGTTGACTGTTCCTGGGAAGAAGGTTTTCTTGATGTTGTTGATTCGCAACATGGGTTACGCACCTGCCTTTGCGACTTGACGCTTGAACGCGAAGGAGCCGAGCATGCTTCGCCAACGTGGAACCAACAGTGCAATGATCACCAGCAGTGCGGTGATTGCCTTCATGTCGTTTGGATCCAGCCCAACCTTCAGTGCGAAGAAGATGATGATGCGGTACAGGACAGCGCCGACAACAACTGCGTACACCGCTACGAGGAGGAAGCGCTGACCAAGGATTGCTTGGCCCATGATCACCGAGGCAAGTCCCACCAGGATCAAACCGACGCCCATCGAGATGTCGGAGAATCCTTGGTACTGGGCTACGAGAGCGCCACACATGCCCACCAAACCATTTGAAAGGCCCAGGGTGAGGGTCTTGGTGAAATCGGTAGACACACCAAAGGAAGTGATCATTGGTCCGTTATCGCCCGTTGCACGGATCGAGAGACCGAGGTCGGTGGTGAGGAACCACCACACCAGCAATCCGATGATCAGCACAATCAACGCCAGTACACCTACACCCGCTGGCGAGCCGATCAGGCCGGCTTCACGCAGTGGGGTGAACAATGTGTCTTGGCGCAGGAGTGGCACGTTTGCACCGTCCATGATGCGCAAGTTGATTGACCAGAGGGCAATCATGGTCAAGATACCGGCCAATAGGCCATCAATCTTGCCCTTGGTATGCAGCAGGCCGGTGATCAAACCAGCGCAGAAACCGGCAGCGAATCCTGCGAACGTAGCCAGA
Organism: Corynebacterium sp.; assembly: GCA_041830435.1. Lineage (GTDB taxonomy): Bacteria > Actinomycetota > Actinomycetes > Mycobacteriales > Mycobacteriaceae > Corynebacterium. The sequence goes on along the minus strand of JBHAQQ010000080.1, from coordinate 20,115 downwards.
ATAGGGTTCCAGCCAGCGAGCAAAGTCACAGCTGCGGTTGCTGCTCCGGTGGTGAAAGATCCGTCGACGGTGAGGTCTGGGAAGTCAAGGACACGGAAGGTTAGGAACACACCCAGGGCCATGACACCGTAGATGAGCCCTACCTCGACGGCTCCAATCATGCTTCGTTAGCCTTCTGCAGAACTGTTTCTGGGATGGTCACACCGAACTTCGCTGCGGCATCCTCGTTCACAACGTACTTGTATTCCTTGGCGGTCTCTACAGCCAGGGTTGCTGGGTCTTGACCTTCCTTGAGGATCTTCACAGCCATTTCGCCGGTCTGACGACCAAGGTCCTTGTAGTTGATACCCAGGGTTGCGATTGCGCCACCTTCAACGGTGCCTTCTTCAGCGCCGATGACTGGGATCTGCTTCTGCTCTGCCACCTGGATCAGGGAAGCCAGGCCGGACACAACCATGTTGTCGGTTGGTACGTAGATTGCGTCAACATCACCCAGTGCTTCAACAGCCTGCTGGATTTCCGAAACGGAGGTGACGGTTTGGGTCACGATTTCCAAGCCCAGACCGGTTGCAGCTTCCTTAGCCTGATCAACCTGGATCTGAGAGTTCACTTCGCCCGAAGCGTAGACGATGCCAACCTTAGCTGCGTCTGGAACGATTTCCTTCAGCAGACCCAACTGATCTGCGATTGGTGCAGCATCAGAGGTACCGGTTACGTTCGCACCAGGTGCTTCGAGGGAGTCAACCAGTTCTGCAGCCACTGGATCGGTCACAGCGGTGAACAGCACTGGCGCATCGGTGATGGCCTGTGCGGATGCCTGTGCAGCAGGGGTTGCAACGGACAGGACCAAGTCCTTCTTGTCGGTTGCGAACTGTTGTGCGATGGTCAGTGCGGTGGACTGCTCGCCATTAGCATTCTTTTCGTCGTACTCCACCTCAAGTCCAGCCTCTTCGAGTGCTTCCTTGAAGCCCTCAGTTGCAGCGTCCAACGCAGGGTGCTGTACGAGCTGGTTGATACCAATCTTGTAGGTTTCACCTGCAGCGCTATCGGAGGTTGCAGCGTCTTGGCTACCGCAAGCGCCAAGAACCAACGTGGTAGCGGCAACAATGCCGGCAAAAATACGGGAGCGTGTCTTCATAAAATTCGCCCTCTCAAGGTGTTGTGGATAAGAATACGTGGCTATTGCCAGCCATAAACATACCAAGAACACACAACAGCTAATGCAAAGTGCACGCATTTCGTGAATATTATTCATGAAATGCGTGCACTCGGGGGTGCCTACAGCGGAACCTACTAGGCAATTGCCTGCATTAGAGTTCTGCTGCTACCGTGCGCTTCGGGTACACGCGTGGGCGTACCCCGGCAATTTCCTCGACGATGCGCACAACTTGGTTGGAGTAACCGAATTCGTTGTCGTACCAAACGTACAAAACCAGGTGGTTACCGGAAGCAATGGTTGCCAAACCATCCACAATGCCAGCGTGCGTGGTGCCTACGAAGTCCGTGGATACCACTTCAGGAGAGTAGATGTAATTGATCTGCTGGCGCAGGTTAGAGTGCAAGGAAACCTTCTTCAGGTACTGGTTTACCTCGTCTGCATCTACCTCTTGATCCAACGTCAGGTTCAGCACGGCCATCGACACGTCTGGGGTTGGGACGCGAATCGCGTTACCCGTCAACTTACCCTTGAATTCAGGCAACGCCTTGGCAACAGCAGATGCTGCACCGGTTGCCGTCAGCACCATGTTCAGGCCTGCCGCACGGCCACGACGCTCACCCTTGTGGAAGTTATCAATCAAGTTCTGGTCGTTGGTGAACGAGTGCACGGTCTCCACATGGCCGTGCTGTACACCGTAGCGGTCATTGATGACCTTCAAGACCGGGGTGATGCCATTCGTGGTGCACGATGCAGCCGAAAGGATACGGTCGGACTCTTCAATGTCACCGTGGTTGATGCCATAGACAATGTTCTTGATGTCACCCTTACCTGGTGCAGTCAACAGCACTCGAGAGATGCCCTTGGACTCCAAGTGCCGGGACAAGCCGTCACGATCGCGCCAAACACCGGTGTTGTCCACCAGGATCGCATCCGAAATTCCGTACGCGGTGTAATCAATGTCAGAAGGATCATTGGCGTAAATCACCTGGATAGCAGTGCCATTAGCCCAAATGATGTTCTTTTCATGGTCGATGGAAATGGTGCCATCGAAAGCACCATGCACAGAGTCACGGCGCAGCAAAGAGGCACGCTTTTCCAAGTCACCAGCACCCTTGGAACGCACAACCACCGCGCGGAGACGAGCGCCACCAATTTGAGCCTCGCGGTCGATAAGAATACGCGCCAACAGGCGACCAATGCGCCCAAAGCCATACAGCACTACGTCGCGGGTCTTGATCGTAGACTCTTGGCCAATGACCTCAGCCAATTCAGCTTCCAAGTACTCGCGAAGTGAACGACCGTTGCCATCTGCTTCATATCCGCTCGCCAGCGAACCCAAGTCGATGGAAGCGGTGCCCAGGTTCATGTCCACCAGCTCTTGAACTACAGCCAACGTGGATTCCAGCGGCAACTCGCTGTCCAGGATGCGACGCGCGTACCGGTGGGACTTGATGATGTCACGGTCAGTGACGTTGACCAACAAGCGACCAAACACGGAAACTACCACGTTGTTCTCGTGGTGCAGCTGGCTGATCAGTGGCAGCATCTGCTGCGCCAAACGTTGGCGCTCGTTCCAGTCGGAGTGATTGTTGTTTTCTAGAGTCATCGATCCTCGCTTAGTAGCTTCGAATATTTCCTTCCCAAGTGTACCGACCAAAACCCACAACGCACTGCCCCTACCGGCAGTGTGTTTGGTTTCACCCCCTATTTGGTGCGTATCCTGATTACTATGACGCCACCCGACAATCAAGCAGCCGTTCCCTCAGACGTAGCAATCGCCCAAGCTCACCAGCTCACCCCAATTGAAGAGATCGCAAAACGGGCAGGCATAGCAGCAAACGCCCTACTCCCCTACGGACGCACAAAAGCCAAGATTGATGTGTCCGCCGCCGACTGGTCGGGGGCGGCGTCGAACCAAAAAACAGCAACCGACGGCAAACTTGTCCTGGTTACGGGCATGTCCCCAACCCCCGCTGGCGAAGGAAAATCAACCATCCTCATTGGCCTAACCGACGCCATCGCCAAGACCCGCAATGCCATGGTGGCAATCCGTGAACCATCACTCGGACCAGTATTCGGCATCAAAGGCGGAGCAGCTGGTGGCGGATATGCACAAATCGTGCCAATGGAAGACATCAACCTCCACTTCACCGGCGACCTTCACGCCATCACCGCCGCAAACAACACCCTCGCCGCCATGATCGATAACCACATCCATCACGGCAACGAGCTCAACATCGACCCTCGCCGCGTCACCTGGCGCCGCTGCCTGGATGTCAACGACCGCTCCCTCCGGCACATCATCACCGGACTCGGCGGGCCAAGCCAAGGCACACCTCGCGAAGCAGGATTCGACATCACCGCCGCCAGTGAAATCATGGCCATTCTCTGCCTCGCGAATGACCTCGAAGACCTCACCCACCGCCTCGGCAACATCGTCATCGGCCAAACCTTCACCGGTCAACCCGTGCACGCGCGCCAACTCCAGGCCGAAGGAGCCCTCACCGCGCTGCTGAAAGAAGCGATCAACCCCAACCTCGTCCAAACGCTCGGCGGCACCCCTGCACTGGTTCACGGAGGACCGTTCGCCAACATCGCACACGGATGCAACAGCCTCATCGCCACCCGAACCGCACTACGCCTCGCCGACGTAGTACTCACCGAAGCTGGATTCGGCAGCGACCTCGGCGCTGAGAAATTCTTCGACGTCAAAGCCCGCTACGGAAACCTCCGAGCCAGCGCAGTCGTGATCGTGGCAACCGTACGCTCCCTGAAATACAACGGCGGCATGGCCCGCGAAGAACTGCAACAAGAAAACCTTCCGGCGCTGCGCGATGGCCTGGCTAACCTGCAACGGCACGTGGAGAATGTCCGAAAATTCCATGTCGAACCCATCGTGGCACTGAACCAATTCACTACAGATACAGAGGCAGAATTGGAACTCATTGAGGACTGGGCCGACAAATTTGGGGTGCGATGCGCCCGCGCCGACGTATGGGCGCATGGTGGCGACGGTGCAACCGCCTTGGCTCAGGAAGTTCTGGAAGTGTTGGATGACGACACCATTCACGACGAACCGCAACAGCTCTACCCAACCGGCACCGACATCGAGCAAGCCATTCACACCATCGCCGCCGAAATCTACCACGCCAGCAACGTTTCATTTTCCAAATCTGCACAAAAAGACCTGGCCTTTATTCGCGACAATGGTTGGGGCGAATTGCCTGTCGTAATTAGTAAAACCCAGTACTCGTTCAGCGATGACCCAACGCAACTCGGCGCGCCTAGCGGCCACACACTGCACGTTCGCCAATTGATCCCCAAGATTGGCGCCGGGTTTATTGTCGCCTTGACTGGTGAAGTGATGACGCTTCCTGGTTTGCCGAAGCGGCCGGCGGCAGAAAACATTAGTGTGGACAGCAATGGAACAACTCAAGGACTCTTCTAACGATTCTTCGCAGGCAAGTGCAGCCATGTCACCGAGGAAGAAGTCGCGGCTCCCATTTGATCGGGGGCCACGACCATGGATGCGGGGACGAATTCACCAAGAGGCCGCCTGGTTTTTTGGAGGCACTGGTACCGCACTGACGTCATTGGTTGCAGCCACATATGGCGTTTCGTGGATGACGTTCGTTACGGCTGTATATGCGGCGACGTTAGTTGGGATGCTTACGGTGAGTTCCCTGTACCATCGTGCTCCGTGGCGCACGGAAGGTACGGTGGCTGGTTGGCGCCGAGCTGATCACGCGATGATCGCGGTGTTCATTGCTGGTTCATACGGTCCTGTGACGCTTGCTGCGTTTGGTGACGCCTTTTGGAACAATGGCGGGTTCCTGCAGCTTGGCGGCTGGTGGATTCTGATTGTGAGTTGGGTTGCCGCGCTCGCCGCGGTGTTGCTTAACGTGGTGTGGATTCAGCACCCGCGGTGGCTCGACGCCTTGGTCTACCTGTCGCTCGGCTGGATTGCCGTGGTTGCCGCAGTTGGCTACTGGAATTCCCTTGGCCCATTGGTGTGCTCACTGTTGGTATTTGGCGGGTTGGTGTACTCGCTTGGTGCTGTCATTTATGCGCGGAAGTGGCCGAATCCTTCAGAGCGATGGTTTGGTTTTCATGAGGTTTTTCACGCGCTGACGATTGTTGCCGCTGGCGTTCATCACATTGCAATTTGGCTAATGTTAGTTGCCGTCCCTGTGCTGTGATCTGCAATTAACCGGCTGGGAACCACCTTGCCGAGCATTCAATTTTTGAAATCCCTGCACGAGATACAGAGTTGTCGTACCATCAAGTTCATTCAATTGGTGTGAACCATATGGTTTTCACCGGGGTGTAATTGCTACGTGATAGTAATTCGTTCGATTGCACTGCAATATTGATTTCAGAATAAGGGGGAAGAATTTGATGACATTCCGGCACAGTATTGAATTGGCTGGCTTGGGCTGCGGTTTTCGATCAACAATGCGCTATGTGAAGTTGATATTGTGCAGCGTGGTTTCAATGCTGGTTTTCACCGCGTGTTCATCCTCTCCGAACAGCTCCACATCCGCATCGAGTGCGCCAGATTCTGCTCCTGCCGAAACATCTACCAGTGAGGTTGATGACGTGTTGGATTATCCGTGGCCAGATAGCGAGGCGTTGGACTGGATCAGGCCGGTCTATGAAAAGTCGAAGCAATTCCGTGGTCAACCTGTTGAATATCCACCAATTGAGCCTTCAGAAGACAATCCTCACGGGTATTCGGTTGGGCAGCCAAATATTTGCAATGAAGAAATCCAACGCCGATTTGAGACAATCGGCGCAACGTACAAAGAAGAACTGGTCCTAGTTGGTGCTGAATGGTCCAATTGTGTTTTCGCCATTCCAGATCCGCGTACATCAAGTTCCAGCTTCAACATTCATCATGTTGATCCGATGTTCGATATAGAAATTATTACGCTAGAAAAGGTCGCACCTGACGCCATCCGGCAGAACGAATTTAACCCGCGAGAAACTTGCACCGTTGTTGAGGATTCACCTAACAAGACACGAGATTTTTTCTACTACAGCTCTCCTTCGAGCAATGCCTATAGGGCATTCACTTTTGAAGACAGCTGTCAATTTTCAAGAATTGTTAGGTCGATTTTCTACAACGTTCACGGCAAAAACTAGTAAGTGAATACGAATACGCTGGATTCTATTAGGGGGAAAAATGATCAATTTTGAAATTCAGTCACTTGAGTCTGCTTTGGTCCACGCAGAATCATCAGCCAATGCAATCGAAGGGTTGTTCTTGAAAACATCCATGACCAAGACCTACACAGGATCGCTAACCATTAATTCTGCCTTCAGTCAACATGTTTCATTCATGCAGGGGCAAGCATTCTCAATAGAACGGGTGTGTCATTCAATACTTCAACTTACCGACTGGCTTTATCAAGCCCTTGAGCACCACACGAACGCATTGCGTAGCCAAGAGGAACTCAGCGAAGCAAGGCTTCAGAACCTATACGACCCGCCAGCAGCAGGTTTAGATTATTTCAAACTTCGCTATCAGACCCCACAACGGCCAATGTCCCACATCGGCGATCTTTTGTACGCGCCTAATAGTGCGCTCGTGGAATCAACAACCCCACTTGCAAGCCTCATCGCACAGTTCACCGCAGACGATACTGCACCAATCACGGCGGCTACTCAATGGGCAGAAATCGCTACACAAATCGATACGGCAATTGACCACCTCCGCAGAGCAGAACAAGCAATTGCGTCAAACCAAGGCACCCAATTCGATGCTGCGCGATCCGCATTCAACGACGTCATCCAACTCGGCACCACCGTCGCAACCAACGCGCGACTCATGGAGCAATCCGTCAACCAATTTCCAATCATCCGTTCTTCTAACCTGGCCGCACTACATGCAATCCAAGCAGCCACAGCTACCATCACTGAACCCGCGCAACGTCTAGCCGCAGAACAAGCTGCGGTCACACACTTTGTAAGCACACAACTCCAACCTTCACTCGAACTCGTGCGCCCTCCGGTAACCAACTTCGGACAACCAGTAATCGGCCACCATGGCGGTGAAACACTCAGCACACAAGCAACCGACTACACCAACAATCGAGTCAGCATCAATTCACACACCCCGCTCCAACAAACCACAACCTCACCAGCAACAACCCACATGACACAAAGCGAACAACCAGCGCCACAAAACCACGCCGCGACAAACACCACAACCAAACCAGAGGCAACCAACTACAACGACCCAACGCTCACCCCAACAAACCCGTCCGCACTAACAACCCATCCAGCCGCCACAACCCACGCGCCAATCGCACCAGGAAACATCAACACCACCACAGTGCAACCCAACCCAACTGCTGCAAACGTCTCAAACTCGGCCCTCACAGCACTGACATCCCAAAACCCAGGCCGCACAACGCACACGGGAACCCAAACTAACTCCCCCACAGCTTCCACCCGCAAAGGACTTTCCCCAAATACCCGTTACGAAACAACGCAACAAACAAGCACAAACGGACGAAACAGTATCAAACGCCCCCTCCTGCCTCATTCGATTGCTACCACGAACGGCATAGCCCCAAGCCCAAACCAACACACCGCAACCAACCACACACCACCAGCAAAACTTGGCCAAACCACGACCAACTCCAGCAACCACACATCCAATAACCAACACCGAGGCACTCAAGCCAACTTCCTCGGCACCCACCCACGCAACTCCTCGCGAAGCATCAACGCACAAGGAGCAAACAGCAAAACCAACAACGCGAACACACGCAACTGGAAGTCACAACTCACCACATTCGACAAAGAGTATTTCCGTCGCGAATTCTTCAAGGGAGCACTCAAACGGAAACTCACCCGCACAACCATCACCCGCGGATAACCAACGCAGATAACAAACACAGTGAGCAACCGCGAATAGCAACCACGAATAACAGGACCTGCCGCAAAGCAAAAGTCCCTAGAGCAAACGCTCTAGGGACTCCTAGCTAACACAATGGCCTCAGGCCGTGAGACTACCGCTTACGGCCCTTCTTCTCACGCACGCGAACAGCCACCCGAACCGGACTGCCCTCAAAACCAAAGGACTCACGCAGTTTGCGCTCCAAGAAACGACGATAACCATGCTCCAAAAAGCCCGTCGTGAACAGCACAATCACCGGTGGTTTCGTCGACGCCTGCGTCGCAAACAACACGCGAGGCAAACGACCACCACGCATCGGCGGCGGAGTCTCCGCAATAACCGCGCGCAACCATGTATTCAACTGGCCAGTAGAAATACGCTGATCCCAGCTCTCCAAAGCCTCAATCATCGCCGGCTCCAAACGCTGCAACGCACGCCCAGTCTTCGCAGAGATATTCACCCGACGAGCCCACGGCACATGCGCAAGCTGCTGCTCAATCTCCCGCTCCAACAAATAACGACGATCTTCATCCACCAAATCCCACTTGTTATACGCCACAACAAGCGCACGGCCAGACTCCAAAATCATCCGCAACACACGCTGATCCTGCTCCGCAATCGGCTCCGAAGCATCAACCAAAAAGATCGCCACCTCAGCAGAATCAATCGCCGCACGAGTACGCAACGAAGCATAAAACTCATGCCCACGAGCCGTCTTCGTTTTCTTCCGAATACCAGCAGTATCCACAAAACGCCACGTACGCTCATCCAACTCCACAATGGAATCCACAGGATCCACCGTAGTCCCCGCCACGTTATCCACCACCGAACGCTCTTCGCCAGTGATCTTATTCAACAACGAAGACTTACCAACATTCGGACGGCCAACCAACGCCACACGACGCGGACCGGACACAATCGACAACTCACGCGGCTCCTCAGGGAACACACGCAACACCTCATCAAGCACATCCGCCGCACCACGACCATGCTGCGCCGACACCGGATACGGATTCCCCAAACCCAAAGCCCAAAACTCAGCCAAATCAGCAAACTGATTATCAGAATCGAACTTATTCGCAACCAGAATCACAGGCACATCAGAACGCTGCAACTTCCGAGCAATCACCTCATCCGTAGCAGTAATACCCACCTTGGTATCCACCACAAACACAATCACATCAGCAGTAGCCATGGCCGTCTCAGCCTGCCGAGCAATCGCACCATGAATACCCTTCGCATCAGGATCCCAACCGCCCGTATCCTGCACCCAGAAACGCTGGCCAGTCCACTCCCCCAAATACGAAATACGGTCGCGAGTCACACCAGGGAAATCTTCCACCACAGCCTCACGGCGACCCAAGAAACGATTCACCAACGTGGACTTACCAACATTTGGACGGCCCACAATCGCAACCGTACAAAGCGCCTCATGCTCAGCGACATCCTCGCCAAGCACACCAAAGGCTTCCTCAACTGCATCCCAGTCAGTGTTCTCACCATCAGCAGTCAACAAGTCAAAATCATCAGCCTCAGCGAAATGCTCAAAGTCCGCATCGCCGAACTCGGAATCATCAAAATCAGCTTCATCGAACTCAGCTTCGCCAAACACTTCATCATCGAATTCACCATCATCGAATTCCGAATCATCGAGATCAGCATCATCAAGTTCAGCAACGCCAGGGTCGGACTCATCGTCCTCGACCAACACAGCACCATCAGTGGTACGGAAAACCAAGTGCTCAACAAGCCCTGCATCGCCAACACCTGCATTGTCACCTGCAGCGGACGCAACAGCGCTGCCCTTCACAGCCGCATCTTGAATCAAGGAAACAGGTGCAGCAGCAGAATCCGTAGCCAGCTCGGCCAACTTCAACAGCACCTCATCGATGGTCATATCGCCGGTGTCCAACACCAACGCATCATCAGCAGGGCGCAGCGGCGAAACGGCACGTGAAGAATCCGCCTCATCACGGCGAACAACATCAGCCAGTACTTCGTCGAAATTCACATCGCGACCAGCAGCAACATCCTGATCGTAACGGCGCTGCGCACGAATCTCTGGAGAAGCAGTCAAGAACACCTTCACAGGAGCATCCGGAATAACCACCGTGCCAATGTCCCGCCCCTCAGCAACACAACGCCCCGACTTCACAGCCAACGAACGCTGCAACGCAACCAGGTTTTCCCGTACCTCAGGAATTGCAGACACCGCAGAAACCGCCGCCGTCACGGCCTTACCACGGATCTCCGCGGATACATCCTCCCCTGCCAACAACACCTCAGAACTATGCGGATCCTCATTGACCTGCAACGGCAACGCTGCCGTGGCGGCAATGATCGCCGCACGTGAAGCATCATCATGAGGATCAATGCCCTGCCGCAACACATGCAACGTAGCAACTCGGTACATCGCGCCGGTATCCAAGTACTTCGCCCCCGCGGCGGCAGCCAAACGCCGGCAAACCGTAGACTTCCCGGTACCGGAAGGCCCATCGACAGCAATAATGAAGCCGCCGCCAACCAAATTCTCGACACTGCCCAAATTGGCAATGATTGGGTCCAGATTTTCGTTCATGTTCTCCACTGTTCCTTCGTCCTTCTTGCGAATCATTCCCTAGCCTGCGACCCGCTTAGAGGCCAACAACCTTGTACAAACTGGTGATTTCGGATGCGTTCAACGCGCGGACGCTCCCTGGCTTCTGATCCCCCAATTGCACAGTGTGAATCTTGGTTCGCACAAGGCTCTGCACTGGATAACCCAATTCTTTCAACATGCGACGAACAATGTGCTTACGACCCTCATGGAGTTCAACACGAAGCAGCGACTTGCCCTGCCAAACGTCCACAATCTGCACCTCGTCAGCGCGAGCAATGCCGTCCTCGAGCTCAACCCCATCCTTCAGGTCGCGAACGATTCCACGGGAAACCTCACCAAGAACCGTTGCCATATAGGTTTTCGTCACTTCATAGCTCGGGTGCATCAGACGATTCGCCAATTCGCCATCGTTGGTGAGCAACAATAGCCCTTCGGTTTCGGCGTCGAGTCGACCAACGTGGAACAGCCCTTGACCTTGTTCCAAACGCTCTGTGATGAAATCACCCACACATGGTCGCCCGAGCTCGTCGCTCATGGTGGAATGCACACCCCGCGGCTTATTCAGGATGAAATACACTTGCTCTTCATTCACCTGCACGCGAGTTCCATCGACGCGAACGATATCCACCGTAGGATCAATACGCATGCCCATTTGTTGGACGATTTCGCCATTGACTTCCACCCGACCCATGGCGATGAGTTTCTCGCTCATCCGTCGGCTGGCCACACCTGCAGAGGCCAAAACTTTCTGCAAGCGAACCATGCGATCTTCTTGCCGCTGACCCCCTAGAGCTGCTTCGCATTCCGCCTCTGTGACGTGTTGACGTTTCGCTGGCTTGGCTTGAGACAGGTAATTTGCGCGTTCAGCGGCGATTTTCGCGGCGTGTGCCTGTTTCATTTCCAGGCTTTGTTGCTGTGCGCGGGTGAGTGGTTTGGTGCGGTGTTGTGGTTTGCGGGATGTGTGCTTGGTTGAGCGTTGCGTGTCACGTTGATGTTGACGCTCAGTTTGACGCTGATTGCGCTTTGCGCCTTTGTCCGGTGTGCCATCACGGCGAGCGGAAGTATTCACTACAGTATTCCTTTGTGTTTCGGCCCAGGCTGAACTGCTTGGGATTATCTCCACAAGTGTAGCGCCTATTCGTCGATATCCTCTACTTCTGGCAGCAATGGCGCCAGATCTGGCAATTGGGCCAGGGATTCCAGCCCCAGCTGTTCCAGGAATAGGTCGGTTGTGTTGTACAGCAGGGCGCCGCCGTTTCCGGTTGTTTCGTTGTCTTCAGCTATCAATCCTCTGAGTGCCAGCGTGCGCATCACGGCATCGCAATTCACGCCGCGGACGGCAGCGACTTGTGCGCGAGTCACAGGTTGGCGGTACGCCACGACTGCTAGAGTTTCGAGCGCAGCGCGGGAGAGTCGTTGTTGTGCGCCGTCGAGGACTTTCGCCTCAACGAAGGAGGAGTTCTCTCGGCGGGTGAACAGGCGCCATCCGGTGGTGGTTGCGGTAGTTGTGGAGTCGCCAGGTTGTTGGATTTGGCGGAGTTCCATGCCGGAGCCGCGGGCGTCGAATTCATCGGCGATTTCGGTCAGGATTGCCTCTACCGTTTCGGGTTCGATGGGCATGTCGTCGGTGCTGATTACCCGGGCGAGGGCGGTTGCGGTGATCGGCTCGTCGCTGACCAACAGCAGCGATTCGACGGCGCTGCGCACGCGCGAGATTGGTGGAAGGGGTTGTTTCGCCTCGCTCATTGCTGTTCCTCCTTGATGTTGATGAATTTAGGCCCAATTCGACGCCGCGACGACTGCCGGATCTACCTCAAGTCCGGTCCATGCCACCCGCATGTCCTCCAGCGGGACTGGCTGCTCAATACCAATCGCGCGGGCTTTGTAGAGTTCGAGAAGTGCCAAGAAGCGTCCCACGATGGTCATGTTGATTTCACAGTCGGCCACCAGTGAGCTGAAGCTTACCCACTGATCTGCCCCAGCTACACGCAATGTGTCGAGGATGCGGCCGGCTTGTTCGGGGACACTGACGGCCACTTGGTGGATGTGCCCGGTATCGACTTCTTGAGGTTTCGGACGGAACACTGCCGCTGCTAGCTCGGCAAATCCTTGCGCGTCGCATCCGATTTCCACTGGTGGCAGCAATGTTGCATGGTGGTCTTCCAAGGCAATATCGACTGGGAATTGGCGGGCGGCGGCACGTTGCCATTCCGCGAACATGTCCGCCACCGACTTGTATGCCTTGTACTGCAGCAACCGGGCAAACAAGAGGTCGCGAGATTCCAACAGCGCCAGGTCCGCTTCGTCTTCCACTTCACCGCGTGGCACGAGTCGGGCGGCTTTGAGGTCGAGCAGTGTGGAAGCAACCACGAGGAATTCTGTTACTTCGTCCAAATCCTCCGCGGAGTTGGATAGGGATTTTGTGTAGTGGATGAATTCGTCGGTTACGGTGGCCAGCGCAATTTCGGTGATGTCCATCTTGTGTGAATGGATCAATTGCAGCAGCAGGTCAAATGGCCCATCAAAGTTGGCGAGGGCCACCCGGAAGCCAGTGATTTCTGGCTGTATCACCTCGGTAGGAGGTTGTTGAGCGACGCCCACGTTATGGCAGCTCCGCCACTCGCTGAATCACTTCAGCCGCCAAGTTTCGATATTGAATTGCACCGGAAGAACTTGGCGCCCAGGTGTTGATTGGTTCGCCAGCGACAGAGGTTTCTGGGAAGCGTACGGTTCGGGTGATGACCGAATCAAACACGCGATCCTCGAACGCTTCGACGAGGCGCTCCATCACTTCCCGGGAATGCAGGGTCCGACGGTCGAACATGGTGACCAGGATGCCCAGCACATCCAATTTGAAGTTCAGGCGATCGCGAACCTTGTCGACGGTATCCATCAACAGTGCTAGGCCGCGCAAGGAGAAGTACTCGGACTCGACGGGGATGATGACGTAGTCCGAGCATGAGAGCGCATTCACCGTCAGCAAGCCGAGGGATGGTTGGCAGTCGACGATGATGAAGTCATAGTCCTTCATCACTGGGTGCAGTGCACGGGCGAGTGCTTGTTCGCGGCCTACTTCGTTGACGAGTTGGATTTCCGCGGCGGAAAGGTCGATATTCGCCGGCACTACGTCAAGTCCCTCAACTGGACTGCGGTGGATAGCGTCGTGAATGCTGGTGCCGTGCTCGACCAGGAGGTTGTACACGGTCACATCCAACTCGTCGTGACGAATTCCCAAACCGGCAGACAGGGCACCTTGCGGATCCAGGTCTACCAGCAGCACTTTTCGACCAAACGCAGCCAAGGAGGCGCCAAGGTTGATTGTGGACGTGGTTTTTCCAACGCCACCTTTTTGGTTACACATCGAAATGATCACCGCAGGACCGTGGGAGGTCAGCGGAGCTGGATCTGGTAACTCCCGCATTGGACGACCAGTCAAGCCAATCTGCTGTTCGGGCTTATCGAACAATGCATCTGCCTGGGACATCACGCTTAGCCTTTTCTTTAAGTGCAATAAACTCCTCTAAGACTAGCAGTCTTAGGCACGTGGGTGAGACTCGATCCACACCTGCCTCAAGTGATCAGGCGTGACTTTGGTATAGATCTGTGTGGTCACGACACTGGAATGCCCCAGGAGTTCTTGCACCACTCGAACGTCCGCTCCCCCCTCCAAGAGGTGAGTCGCAAAAGAATGGCGCAAACTATGCGGTGAGACATGCGTAATGCCCGCGGCTTCAGCAGCTCGCTCAACGACTTGAAATCCCGACTGTCGCCCCATCCGTTTTCCACGGTTGTTCAGGAACAACGCCGGGCTCCCTGTGGTCTGTAACGCTGGACGTGAACGGGTGAGGTAGGCATCCAAAGCCCGCAAGGCCGGGGCCCCAACTGGAACTATTCGCTCCTTCCCACCCTTGCCACGCACCAGGATGAATTGGAATTCCCGGTCAATGTCATCAACGTCAAGAGCGAGCAACTCACTGATGCGCGCCCCTGTGGAATACAGTAACTCCACAAGCGCTTTGTTCCTCAGGTCAAGGGTAGAAGCTGTATCATCCGCAGGGAAGGTGTCCAGCAACGCGGTGACTTGTTCAACGCTCAATGCCTTGGGAATTGGCTTTGGCAATGCCGGCACCGGCACATCAGCGGCAACATCGTTCTCCAGCGCGCGCTCGCTCACACCAAACGCATGGAGACCTCTGATCGCCGCCACATTCCGCGCCACCGACGCCCGTGCTAGGCCTTTCCCACGCCCCGCGTCGGTACCCAACCAAACGATATAGTCCTCGATATCGTTGGCACTCACCTGCGCCAAATCCGTTCCGGTCGCACCAGAACTCGTACCTGGACGCGTCTGTTCTAGCCACTGCAAATATCGGTGAATATCTCTGCGGTAATTTTCTACTGTGTGGACGGAAACGTCCCGTTCGGTCTGCAAATGTCGAAGCCACCGCTGCAGCAGCTGCCAAGCTGGCCCAGTATGCTCCGTGGTCGACTTCCCCGGAGTGGGACGCGCAGCCATCACCGCACCTGCTTCATGTCAGTACCTTCCGGATGACCCTGCCGACGATCACGCAACCCAGAGCGCCATTGCCAAGCAGTGTTCGGATCCCGACGCACACCCAGTGACCAGAAATGCAGGCCAGACAGCGCAATGCTATTGAGGATCTTGCCTTCCGCAATCCAGCGTCGCAATTCGTCCACATCGACCCACTGCCGTTCCAAGTCGGCCTCCTCCGCTTCCAAGGCTCCAGGCTCCCCTGGGGTTTCCAGCGGTGCACAATCTTCCGCGAGGAACACACGAACCTTCTCTTCAGCAAACCCTGGAGAAGTAACAATATCGCCCAGCAGCGACCACGCATGGGAACACAATTGGGCTTCCTCAGCCAATTCCCGTTGCGCCGCCGCCAACGGTGACTCCCCAACATGGTCCAGCAAGCCTGCAGGCAATTCCCACAAGTATTCACCCACTGGTTGCCGCCACTGGCGCACCAACAACACCCGTTCGCCTTGCACAGCGACAACAGCAACTGCGCCAAAATGCTCGACAACCTCACGGACCGCTTCACCCGTGGATGTCAGAATCGTATCGCGGCGGAGAGCGATGATCGGGGCGTCGTCGATCAATTCACTACGCAAGACAGGGTAACCGGTCATTGTCGTGCTACTGCCGCGTCAATCAAACCTTGGAACAGAGGATGCGGACGCGTCGGCCGGGACTTGTACTCCGGGTGGGCCTGCGTTGCCACGAAATACGGATGAACCGAGGCTGGATACTCCACGAATTCCACCAAATTTCCATCTGGCGACGTTCCAGAAAACACCAAGCCACTACCCTCTGCGATGCGTTCCTTGTAGGCGTTGTTCACTTCATAGCGGTGACGGTGGCGCTCCGAGACCTCAGTGGTGCCATACACCTTCGCCACCACACTGCCTTCCTGCAACGTCGCAGGATACGCGCCCAATCGCATGGTGCCACCCAAGTCCGCCTCGCCCGCCACCGCAGCTTCCTGCTCCGCCATGGTCGAAATCACCGGGGTGGCCGCTTGCGGATCAAACTCAGTCGACGACGCATCCGCAAGACCCGCTTGGCGCGCAGCCTCAATCACCACACACTGCAATCCCAAGCAAATTCCCAACGTTGGCAACCCATGCTCACGGGCGTACGTGATCGCCCCAATCTTGCCCTCAATCCCGCGAACGCCGAAGCCACCAGGCACCACGATGCCATCCACACCGCGCAACGCCTCGGCAGCATTCTGTTCACAGGCATCCGAAGCAATCCAGGAAATATTCGCCTTCACCCCAGCGCCAAAACCTGCTGCCCGAACCGCTTCCGCAACGGAAAGATACGCATCCGGCAAATCGATGTATTTACCAACAATGCCAATATTCACCTCTCCCTGTGGATTGTGCACGGCGTTGAGCAGCACTCCCCAATTGGACCAATCGACATCGCGGAATGGCAGATTCAATCGCCGAATGATGTACGTATCGAGGTGCTGGTTGTACAACACCTTCGGAATATCGTAAATACTTGGCGCATCCGGGCAGGCCACCACACCTTCTTCGTCCACATCACACATCAACGCGATCTTGGCCTTCATAGGCTGCGGCACGTCGCGATCGGCACGCAGCACCAGCGCATCAGGCACAATACCGATGTTGCGCAACGCAGCCACAGAGTGTTGCGTTGGCTTCGTTTTCAATTCCCCGCTTGGCGCCAGGTACGGAACCAAGGAAACATGGATGAAGAAGATATTTTCCCGGCCCACCTCGTGGCGAACCTGACGAGCGGCCTCGAGGAACGGCTGAGATTCAATATCGCCGACGGTGCCGCCAATTTCGCTGATCACGACATCCGGAATCTCACCGTTGCTGTCCGGTTGAGCCATTGCCAACACAGCCGCTTTGATTTCATCCGTGATATGCGGAATCACCTGGACGGTTTTGCCCAGGTATTCGCCGCGCCGCTCCTTGGCGATCACATTGGAATACACCTTGCCGGTGGTGACATTGCCGCTGGCGCTGAGGTTACGGTCCAGGAAACGTTCATAATGCCCAAGGTCCAGGTCCGTTTCTGCACCATCTTCGGTAACAAATACTTCGCCATGTTCAAAGGGGTTCATCGTGCCTGGATCCACGTTGAGATACGGGTCCAGCTTTTGCATGGTGACTTTCAGGCCCCGAGCGATGAGGAGCTGACCCAACGATGCAGCCGTGAGACCCTTCCCCAGTGAGCTTGCTACACCGCCGGTCACGAAAATGAACTTCGTTGCATGGTGAGATTGGAATTGTTGGGTCACTGCTGCCTCCTCAGGGCTGATGCAATAATTGCAAACCAAGCGGGGCCGCTGAAAAAACAAAATCCCGCAGGGTTTTCCTACGGGATTTCAGTCTAACACTCGATTGCTTGTGCTGTCACGCATGTGATGCATTGAGCACTGCTCGGAAGTGATGCAGCCCGATTGTTTAGGACGCATTCACTCCTTCATGGATGGCAACATTGTCCTTCTGGAACGCAATTCCTTGCACTACGTTGATGTGTCCAACTGCTGTATTTGCATTGTCAATGGTGCTGATCGCATCGCGCATTTCTGCATCATTGACGATCAAATCGATGGCGCCGTTATCGCGACCGGAATTCGGAATACTTGCCAGCACGGAGCCACCCATCGCCACGTCGAGGCCATGAGCAAAATCGGCCAGGAAGGCACTGCTGTAGTTACCTGCGTCATCAGCAACTGCGGAATTCCCTGCGATAATCACTGCGAAGTAGGAAGGATTCACATCTCCTTCCGTGGCCAAGAATCCGCCTTCGCTGAAGGCTCCTACGGTTAGCGCACGGTCAGAATCACTAGCATCCGGGAACAGAGCCGATCCCAGCGCCTGGCCGGCGTGCATACCTGGGGTGAGTTTTGCCTCGCTCAAGCTGGCGCCCGCAGGTAAGGATTTCGCTGCGATGGACTTGAGCTTGTCGCCACCTTCGGTACCCAACGCCGCTTCCGTGAGCGTCAATCGTGCATTGACGGTAGCTTCACTGGCTTGCAGTGCCGCTACCACTGCGTCGACCATTGCTGGATCTGCATCTTCGGTGGTAATCACTGCCACGCGCGTGTTTTGCAACAATCCACCAATGAGCTCCTGTTGCATCGACGTGATGAGGTCATCTGCCAAACCTACCTGAACCTGGGATTCGGCCAGTTCTTGTTGAACTTGTACCAATTCTTCCTGGTTCCCGTTGCCGATGCTCAACCCATTGCCCTGCACAGAAGGCGCCAGGGCAAACACACCGATCGCCACACCGAGGGCCGTACCGAATCCCAAACCAGCTATCGTTGTTGCTTTGCTCATGACTTGAACAGTCCTTGTACGCTCAATGCAAAGTTGTTCCACGCATTGATCAGGTTTTCAACGAACCCCGCGTCCCCAGCCAATCCGGCAATGGCGACGATCATCGCGATTGCGAACAGTACACCGACGATTGCCCAGATCCAGCCGCCTCCGGACTTGGATACGCGGTAGAGCTCTGTCACCGCGGTGTAATCAACCAACTTGTTGCCCACGCGAAGGCGGGACAGCATAGCGGATGGAGTTGCCGCATCCTGGGAGTTAGCAAACACATGATCGAGATCCATATTTTCGCCCAAGTTCACGATCATGGAGGCGCCGTGATAGTCGGCAAGGAGCATGGCCAAGTCCGTTGGATTCGTCGACGCTGCCGGGAACGTCATTGCAGCCACTCCCAAGTCCTGGATGCGATCCAGTCCCTTTGCATGACCATCTGGGTCAGCCGGAACGATGACGGTAGCTCCGCATCGCAGAGTGTCGGTAGCAATGACTTCCGGATCGCCCACAATGACATCTGGTTGGTGGCCAGTTTCCATCAACACATCGGCTGCTGAATCCACACCGATAAGGATTGGGTCGTACTCGCGCAAGAAGAAGCGAAGGTCCTTGAGTTTGCCGCGAAGATCATCCAGAGGGCTGACCACAATGACCTTCCGGTCATCCATATCAACCTCTACTTCTGGAATGCCCAGGCCATCAACCAGCAGTGGAGCTTCAGAACGTACAAACTCCGCGAGGTTTCCCGACAAGGCGATCATGTGGTCGCCGAGGGCATCGCGCGCTTCGTCGAAGGTTGCTGCTGCCTGGTCCAAGGTCAATGTTTGCAAGTTCGCAGCTGGCTTCTCTCCGAAGTACAACGCAGAACTTTCGATGCGCGCCTTCTTGCCGTTCTTCAGCACGGTTGGCAACACTCCGTCTGTGTGTTCGTGCAGTTCAATGCCGGCGTCGAGGAGCATCTGCGGGCCGAAATTTGGAACCTTGCCCGTGCTGAATGGGCTGAGGTTGATGACAGCACCGACCTGCGCATCAATGAGCTTTTGTGCGTCCTGGCGGGCGATATCAGCAGCATCAATCACTGCGATATCGCCTTGCTTCAGCTTACGCTTCGTAATACCTTTTGGGCCCGTGAGATCGCGGAGTGGGCCTTGTAGTCCAGGAAGATCAGTGCGAGAAAACAACATGATGTTAATTCTGATACTTCTGTGACGAATGTTGCGTTAGGCGCGCCGGAATTCCTCCGCCATCACCAGCAACTCCTCCGCATGCGCACGGCCAGAATCCGACTCCAAACCAGCGAGCATCCGCGCCAACTCCTCCACCCGCTCATCCCGCGACAACGTCCGCACGGAGGAACGCACCGACGACTGCTCCACCAACTTATCCACATACACATGTGAATCAGCAAACGCAGCTACTTGTGGCAAATGCGTCACCACAATCACCTGATTATTCACCGCGAGCTGCGCAAGCCTCCGACCAATCTCCACCGCCGCTTTACCGCCCACGCCGGCGTCGACCTCATCAAACACCATGGTGCGGCCATTCACCGCAACCTTTTCCACCAACACCACTTCCAGCGCCAACATAATGCGCGACAATTCACCA
>JBHAQQ010000079.1:0-7693 GCA_041830435.1 Corynebacterium sp. | reverse complement strand
TTTGGGTCTGCCACGCCGGCGCGTGCCCTTCGGACGGCGTCCGCAACGGCTTCTACCGCAGTGGTTTGCCCTACTACTCGACGACCCAAGAAAGCCTCCATTTCCAGCAGCTTTTCACTCTCACCTTGCAGCATCTTGCCTGCTGGAATGCCTGTCCAGGCACTCACAACTTCCGCAATAACATCAGCGGTGACTTCTTCAGAAAGCATCATGTCATCTTGCTGTGCCACCACTGCTTCTGCCTCGGCGAGCTTCTTTTCAAGTTCTGGAATATGCCCGTAGCGCAGCTCAGCAACCTTCGCGAAATTACCTTCGCGTTCAGCAATTTCCGATTCCCGATTCAGCGAATCGAGCTCCTCTTTCACCACCCGGACGGTGTCGATCGCAGACTTTTCCACTTCCCAGCGGGCTGTCAGTGCACTGAGCTTTTCTTTCTCATCTGCCAACTCGGCACGCAAGGCTTCCAGGCGGTCCCGCGAAGCGGCGTCGGTTTCCTTGGTCAGGGCCATTTCTTCAATCTCCAGACGGCGCACCACGCGCTCTACCGTGTCGATTTCCTCCGGGCGGGAGTCGATCTCCATCCGCAAGCGCGACGCCGCCTCGTCGACCAAGTCGATCGCCTTATCCGGCAAGAAACGGCTAGTGATGTAGCGATCCGAGAGGGTTGCGGCGGCCACCAGGGCGGAATCTTGGATCCGCACGCCATGGTGCACTTCGTAGCGTTCTTTCAGGCCACGCAGAATGCCCACCGTGTCCTCTACCGTCGGTTCACCCACGAACACCTGCTGGAAACGACGCTCCAGTGCTGGGTCCTTTTCGATGTACTGGCGGTATTCATCGAGGGTGGTGGCGCCGACCAAACGGAGTTCACCACGGGCGAGCAGCGGCTTGATCATATTGCCGGCGTCCATTGCGGAATCTCCGCCTGCACCTGCGCCAACAATGGTGTGCAGCTCGTCAATGAAGGTGATAATTTGCCCGTCGGCTTCCTTAATTTCGTCGAGCACGGCCTTGAGGCGCTCTTCGAATTCGCCCCGATATTTCGCTCCGGCGACCATAGACCCAAGGTCCAGGCTCACCAAGGTCTTTCCTTGCAGGGATTCTGGCACGTCACCGGCAACAATGCGGCGGGCCAGACCTTCTACAATCGCGGTCTTACCCACACCTGGCTCGCCGATGAGCACCGGGTTGTTCTTGGTTCGGCGGGACAGTACTTGTACGACGCGGCGAATTTCCGCGTCGCGGCCCACCACCGGGTCGATCTTGCCTTCGCGAGCGCGGGCGGTGAGGTCGGTGGAGAACTTGGCGAGCGCCTGGAAGGATCCTTCCGGTTCTTGCGTGGTGACCTTGCGGTTGCCACGGACAGATTGGAAGGCGCCGGTGATCGCTTCATGGGTGGCACCGGCGGCGATGAGTGCCTTCGCGGTTTCGTCGTTGCCCTTGGCGAGCGCGGCGAGGAGCACTTCGGTGGAAACGTAGGTATCGCCGAGAGAAGCGGCGAGAGTTTGGGCTGCGTTGAATGCGGCGAGCGCGTCACGGTTGAACTGCGGGTTGGCTACATTTGTGCCGGTGACGGTGGGGATTGACTGGGTGAGTTCCCGAGCCCGATGCAGGAGTGCTTGCGGATC
This sequence comes from Corynebacterium sp., assembly GCA_041830435.1. Lineage (GTDB taxonomy): Bacteria > Actinomycetota > Actinomycetes > Mycobacteriales > Mycobacteriaceae > Corynebacterium. The sequence continues at coordinate 6,065 of JBHAQQ010000079.1, read as the reverse complement.
AACACCCGCTGCCTGCAGCACTGGAATGGCAATGGACTCTTGTTGTTCCAAGAGCGCTACAAGTAGGTGTGCTGGCCGGATGTCGGCGTGGCTGGCACCAGCGGCAGCGCGCAGGGCTGCTTGCATTGCTTCTTGCGTTTTGGTGGTTGGGGTGAAATTCGACATTGTTGTGTGCCTTTCAGGTCGTGGTTGTGGGGAGTGCGGCATCACTCCCAGTATTGAGTACACCTCACTCAACTATGTAATGGTTGAGCCTATTCCACTCAAGATTAGTTTTCTTCCGTGACGCTCATCACAACCCCAGGTCGTGCGCCTCCAACACTGGCAACGCCCGGCGCGCCCGCACTACCGCCGCCACATCCACCTTGACCACCAACATCTCCTCTCCATATCCAGCCTCAGCTACCCGTACACCTTCTGGCGAAACCACTGTCGAATGCCCAATACCCGTTGGCCCATCTGCCTCGCCGGCACGGGCATCACCGCCTGGACGAGCCATGCCCGGCGCCACCACCCACACCGTTGCATCCAACGCCCGCGCAGCAGTCAACACCCTCCACTGTTCCAACTTCCCCTCCCCATCCGCCCAGCTGGTTGGCACCACCACAACGTGAGCTCCCCGGCGCGCCAATTCCACAAACTGTCGCGGAAAGCGCACGTCGTAGCAAGTTGCCAAACCAATCTGCACACCGTTGCACGAAACCACCACGAATTCCTCACCAGGCTTCACCGTGTCTGACTCGCGGTAACCAAACGCATTATAGGTGTGCACCTTGTGATAGACCACCGGCGCATTACCCTGACCGTCCACCACCAGCAGCGTGTTGTTCACGCGCTGCATCACCTTGCCGTTGCGTTCTGCCGTATCGGCTGGTGTGAACATGCCCGCCACAACCATCACCTGGTGTTGCCGCGCCGCTGCTTGGACTGTTTGGACAAATTTCCCGTCGAGGGGCTCCGCGATGTTGTCCAGCCGTCCCGCCCCGAACGGGAACATCGCAGCTTCTGGAAACACCACCACATCCGCCCCCTCCCCCGACGCCTCTTCAATCAACCCCACGATCCTGCGTAAATTCGCCGCTACGTCCGGCTGTGCTTGCATCTGACACAAGGCAAAGCGGAGCGCGCGCTGCTCGCCCTGATCTGACTGGGTAGGCTGTGCTGATTCCGGGGAATGCGTGGTCGACAGGTTCATGATTCCAACCGTAGCGAAAAACCCACGTGCACGCGCCCACACTTTCCGGTAGGCTGCGGGCCATGAAATTGCATATTGATACGGGAGGGGTTCGCGCACGCATTGCGCGGATTCAAGCAATTCACGGGGAACCTGCCAGCGCGGGACAACATGGGGAAAACGTTGAGCCGTGGGCAAGCGCACAATTAGCGAATGCGCAGCAAGCGAGTGCACAACAAGCCAGTGCACAGTGGGGCTGTACGCACGCGCTCGCGCACTATGCCCACCACAGCACACGCATCCACCACACGCTCCACCGGCAACTCGAAACACACACCGCTGACATCCTCGCATTCATCGAGCATGTCGAAACACAAGACATCACCACTGGGGGACACATTGCATCCATCACCACTTGGCAAACTCACGAGTGACGCAGTCGCTAACGCGCCAGTAGAACACTGGTTGCAGCACAGCGCCCACCTCAAGGCCGCTGCCGAAGAACTCACCAATCGCACCGGCGACGTGCGGCAACTCACCCAATGGCACGAGGAATGGGAAGGGCTCGCCGCAGAAGCCGCACATCACCGACTCGATGGGGTGAACAACCACCTTGACCTGCTTGGGCTTCACCACCGGGCCAGCAGCACGTGTCTCCAAGCCGCCGCCAAGGTGGTAGCGATCGTGCGTCAAACTATGCGCGCCGTCCTCGCCGCCCAACACACAACTGCAGGTCAGCGCGCGCTATTCGCAACCATGCTCGCCACAGCACAGAGCCAGATCCTCGCCATTGCTGAGCGCATCGATGCACACACCAGCAGCATCCTGACCCAACTCCGGGACACGCTTCCCCAACCCGCCCCCATTACTGGGCAATTCGCATCGCTTGTTCACACCCTCCACGCGCACAGCCTCACGCACCGCCGAGGACCGAGCCAAGCACAAGGCCTCACGCCTCTTCCCGAACACCAGGCCTCCGTAGCTGGCGACCTGAACAGCGCAGAGCACATCATCACACTGGTCAGCGGAGTGGGAAGCGCCAACCCTACAGTGCAGGCACACACCGCCGCATGGGCAGCATGGCAAGTAGCAGCAGCCGCCCACCGCGGAGAACGACTCGCTATCATCACGTGGCACAACTACCCCGCACCCCCAAACCTGCTCACCGCCACCAGCCGCCAAGCAGCGCGCACCGGCGGACGCGCCCTCACCGCGCACCAACACTGGCTTCGCGACACAAACCCACACGCACAACACACCATCATCGGCCACTCCTACGGCAGCCTGGTGGTCGCCGAAGCAGCCAACCACATGCCCGATCACCCCAACAATCACTACATCACCTGGGGCTCCCCCGGACTGGGACAACCACCACAAACAAACAGCCCTCTCCAAGCACCGCACGCATCCCATCACCACATTCCGGGAGACCCCATCGCCCTCGCCCCAGTACACGGCCCCTCACCAGCAAGAACCACAATATCCACCACAGGTGAAGGCACCACTGATGGAAGCGGCGTCGTGAACAAACATTGGGCAACCATCGCCGACCTCTACCTCCTCGGCCGAGGAGAAACCAACGCCCACAGCGCATACAAATGGGGAGAACTACCACCAACCCCAACCAGCGGAGTACCCTAAGCCGGTGCATAACCAACCACTCAACGCCGAAACGCTCGTAGTCGACGATCCCCGGACCGTCCGCCTCGGCACCCTCATCAGCCTCATCGTCGGCTCTTGCATCGGCGCCGGCATATTCGCGCTGCCGCAAAACATCGCGACCGTTGCCAGCCCCGGGGCCGCCCTCATCGGCTGGACCATCACCGGCCTCGGCATGCTCTGCATCGCCTACGTATTCCAGGCACTCAACCTCCGCAAACCCCACCTCGACTCAGGTGTGTACGCCTACGCCCGCGCCGGCCTCGGCGACTTTATCGGATTCGCCAGCGCCTGGGGATACTGGCTCGGCACCATCATTGCCCAAGTGGGATACGCGACGCTCTTCTTCGCCTCCCTGGGATACTTCGTACCAATCTTCGACGGTTCCCAACCGCTCATCCAAGCCTTCGCAGTATCAGCCCTGACCTGGACAATCTTCCTGGTCCTGTCGCGCGGTGTTCGCCAAGCAGCAATCCTCAATGTCATCGCCACCGTCGCTAAAGTGCTCCCTATCCTCGCATTCCTCGTGCTCGTGGCCTTCCTGGGATTCAACCTAGACGTCTTCACCGCGGATTTCTGGGGAACCCACCCGACCTTCGGCGAAAACGCTGACGAATCCCGCTCGCTCCTCGACCAAGTACGCAACATGATGCTTTTCACCGTGTGGGCCTTCATCGGCGTGGAAGGAGCTTCCACATACTCGAAGCGTGCACGGCACCGCCGCGATGTTTCGTTGGCCACCTTCATCGGGTTCATCCTGGTGTTCCTGCTGCTCACCAGTGTGTCATTCCTGTCCTATGGTGTGGTGAGCCGCGAAGAGCTTGCCGCGATGGGCGATAACTCTATGGGGGCTGTCCTTGCTGAAGTGGTGGGACCTTGGGGTGCTGGCCTGATCTCCATCGGCCTGTGCATCTCCGTACTGGGTGCCTATGTTTCCTGGCAGATGCTGTGCGCGGAACCAATCACCCTGATGGCTCAGGACCGGCTAATGCCGGCCGCGCTGGGCCGTACGAATGCCATGGGTGCGCCATACATGGCCCAATTCCTCAGCGCCGTGGTGATTCAGATCTTCATCGTGGTGTTCTACCTGAATGAGTCTGGTTACATCACGATGGTGCAGCTCGCGACCTCGCTATACCTGGTGCCATATGTGTTCTCCGCGCTGTACCTGTTGTTCCTGGTGACTCGTGGCGAAGGAATCCAACACCCAGACGCGGGACGGAAGTTTGACCTGAGTGGGCCAGACATCTCCCAGCAAACAAACCGGCTCCACTTGCTGTTGGGTGGAGTGGCCTTTGTGTACTCGCTATGGTTGCTCTACGCCGCGGAATTGCAGTTCATTCTGCTGGGTTCGGTACTCATCGTCCCTGGTATGGCGATTTATGTGTGGACGCGTGCGCAAGAACAACGCGCTCTCGCCACCAGCGGAGCACCTGGCCAACGGGCGAAGATTTTCAACACCTTTGAGTACGGTGTCGCGGCACTCATTCTTGGCGCGGCGATCCTTGCTGTGATCTTGCTGGCTCAGGGCTCAATTTCCCTGTAGTTTTTCGTCGGCTCTTTCGTTAGCTCTTTCGTCAGTTCTTTCGTCGACGCCGCTGTTCCCACAGCACCACTGCCGTGGAGCGGGGAACATGGACAAGTTCTCCACGAGGTCGCCCACCGAATCCTGACGCTGTTCCGGAATTGCCAGCAGCATCAGCGCTGCCCGGTCCGACTCCGCTGCCCGCACCCGCAACCAGCGTTTGCAAACGCTGCAATTCCGCATGAGCTGCCGCGAGTTCACCGCGGAGTACGGTGTTTTCCTGCTGAACACGTGCAAGCCGTTCGCCCTGTTCGGCGAGCTCTTCATCCTTTGCGCGGAGTTCCTGCTGCTGTTCGATGATCGTTTTGATTCCCGCCAGATTCACACCTTCTTCGTGGGACAGGCGCTGGATCTCTAGGAGTTGGTCAATGTCGGAACGGGAATACCGCCGTCCACCGCCTTGCGTGCGCTGCGGTGAAACCAAACCCATGCGGTCGTAGGTTCGTAGCGTTTGGGCGTGCATCCCAGTGATCTCTGCCGCTACAGAAATCACAAAGACTTCACGCGATTCCCGTCCTCGGTTGTCGCCGCGTTCATCGCCGGTTGAGTGTTGCCTGGTCATGCGTTGCCCTCCCAATCTGCTCGTGGATCAAACCCGGCGCGCTTTTCTTCCTCGGAGTACTTTCGTAATGCGCTCATCGCTCCTTCATCAAGGGTTTTCGGCACCGCGACTTTTACTGTCACGAGGAGATCCCCGGAAGAGCCGCTGCGCTTTTGCACGCCATGACCCCGAACCCGGAGAGTGGTTCCGTCCTGGGTTCCCTGTGGAATCCGCACCCGAACCTTGGAGTTCAACGTTGGGACTGTAACGGCGCCACCCAATACGAGTTCATGGAAGCTGACGGGCACACTGAGGAGCAGGTCGTCGCCACTTCGGGAGAAAACCTTGTCTTCTTTCACATGGACGGTGACATAAAGATCACCGGCTGGCTTACCACGTTCACCGGCGCTGACTTGCCCTGCCAAGCGGACTTTTTGTCCGTCAACCACTCCAGCTGGCACCCGGACGGTGATGGTGCGGGCTTCGGTAACGCGGCCTTCACCATTGCAATCTGGGCATGGTTCGTCGATCAGAGAACCTGCACCACCGCAGTCTCGGCATGGTTGGGCAAATCCGAAGGCGCCTCGCTGTTCGTTCACCATGCCTCTGCCATTGCAGGTGCCGCAGGTCTTTGGCGTTGTTCCGGCCTTAGCGCCAGATCCATGGCAGCTTTCGCAGGAGGATGGTTTGGTTAGGCGGATGGGAACGGTCACACCTTTTGTTGCTTCGCGAAATTCCAGTGTGATGGCAGTTTCTACGTCCGCACCGCGACCATCGTGGGTTGCATGGCTGCCGCCACGTGACCGGCCACCTGCTGGACCTCCCATGCCGCCGAAACCGCCGAAGAGATTGGAGAAAATATCGTCTGATCCGCCAGCAAATCCATTGAAATTGAAATCACTAAACCCGCCAGTGCCGCTGGTGGTTCCGCCCCCGAATCCGCGCCCAAATCCACCCGCATTGCCAAATCCACCGCTGGCGATCATAGATTTGAACTCGTCGTATTCTGCTCGCTTCGCGCTATCGCCAAGCACGGAGTACGCTTCGCTGGCTTTCTTGAAGCGTTCTTCGGCTGCCGCATCGCCTGGGTTCTTGTCTGGGTGGTT
>JBHAQQ010000078.1:0-8968 GCA_041830435.1 Corynebacterium sp. | reverse complement strand
GTTTGCGCATCACGAGTTTGTCTTGTGCGTGAATAAGCGCGGTTGGTTGTGGTTGAACGTTCACGCCGTTGGTGATGAGTTCGTCGAGGAATTCATTTGGTACGTGCTCGTGGTCAAAGGTGACTGCTTGTGCTCCTTGGGAGACGCGCAGAACGTCGTCCCAATTGCGGTAGTCGCCGAGTTCAACTTGGCCGGTTACCTGGGCGGCACTTGAGTTGGGTTCTCCTGCGAGCACGCGGCACGTTACGCCAAGTTCAATGGCAGCTTGGTGCATCATGCGGGCCAGTTGGCCGTCGCCGATGATGGTTACCAGTGGTGGCTGGTTGGATGGTTGAGTTGGTTGCGCAGCTGAATTCACAGGCTCAAGTATAACCGGCTGTGGGGTCCCTTTTGTGCTGCATACCCCGGCACCTGGGTGTTAGTACAGGTGCTTTCGGCTTTGGTAATGAATGATTGTGGCGAGCTTTTTGGGTTGTGGAAGGTTTGCAAGTTCCCAGGGCCGGTATGCGCCTTGCAGATAGATGCGGAGTTTGCTGCCTTTGGCGCGGGCGTCAGTGATGTGTTGCAGGGGGATTTCGGTCGGTGGGTTGCGGCGTTGCCCATCGTGGGTGATGAGGCGGTAGTTGGTGAGGATGGTGAGCTGTTTGTTGCGGTTCATTACCGGTTTAATAAATCGACGCCACCCCAGCAGCAGCCACAGGATGAGCAGCGCGCGCCGTCCCCAGAGGTAGGCCGTTGTTTCTGGGGTGGGGTACGCAGTGGCAAAGGCCACCGGGTTGGGGGTTTCGTAGCCGAGTATTGCAACTGACTGGTTGATGAGTTGGTGGTCGATGAGACCAATGGCCAGCCACACCATGCCGGTGATAACGAGGAGTTCGAGGAATGGGAACAGCAGCGTTGAGCGTTTTGGGTGCACGCGGGCAAGGATTGTTTCACCAGGGTGCGGTGTGAAGTGTTTGAGGTTCATGTGGTGCTCCCTGGGGTTGTGGTTGGGCGGAGGTGTTCGACATCCGCGGCGGTAATATTGTACATCGTGCTCGCGGCTGAGGCTCTGGCCGAGGCTTCAGCCAAGGCTTCGGCGATTGCTCCGGGCGAGACGGCAGTGGCAGGCTCCGACGGTACGTGATCGCTGGGCGGAACGTCGCGCACCAGCAGCCCACCGGTCGAATCGATGTCCACCACGTGAACTCTGCGCGTTGTGCCAGTCGGCAGGTGGATATCGGCTGTTATTCCGAGGGTAGCGCAGAGCTGGCGGTATCGCGGTAGTACGGTCACTGGGTCGCCGCCCAGGGATTGGAAGCGTTCTAGTGCCGTTTGCAGTGCTGCAAAGATACGAATGGTGAGGTCTTCCCTACTGAGCACCGCTTGACGTTCATCTCTGTCGATCTCGGTGTAGGCAATGGGATTGAGCGCTCTTGCTGCTGCGCGTTGGTCGTGTTGCTCGCCGTTGCCGTTCAAGGAATGCAGTTCTTCGTCTTGGAGATCGTAGTTCACTCCGAATCCGATGATGAGCACTGGCGTTTCGTGCATCGCACTGGCGTTGGCAACTTCCACGAGGATGCCGGCAAGTTTTCGTTCACCCGTGGCGGTGCGGACGAGGACATCATTTGGCCATTTGAGCATGCCGCCGGTGGCTTCGGCGATGGCGGTTCCAACCAAAAGCGGCACCAATCCCAGTCGTTCGCTGGGAATGCCGGTGGCGTGCCAAGCCAACGAGGCAATAATCCCGCTGGAGGCGGGTGCTTGCCAGGTTCGACCCCGACGCCCTCGTCCGGCGGTTTGTTGTTCCGCGATGCGTACATGCAGGTTACCCGGCGGTGGTTGCATCTCTCGCAGGTCAGTATTCGTTGAACCGGTGGTTGCGACAACATCCACCGGCCCGTAGCCCAATGTGTGGAGCCGCGACGCTAGTCGTGCCGCGTTCAGGCGCAAGCGGGACTGTGGTGCAGCCGGAGGCTGTTGCGTTGGGTCCAAGGGCGGGCACATACTGTGCATTCTATGACACATACCCAACACCATTGAAGGTATTACAGGTGGTGTGCCCTGGCATCATTGTGCGGCGCCTGCCTGTTGGTGCCGGCCAGTGGGGGGCAATTCTTGTAGAATGCATTGCTATGACTGTTACCCCCGACAAGTCCACTACCGCTGGAAAAATCGCCGAGCTGCGCACGTTCCTGGCCGAGACGGGCCGTCCCGCTGCTCGCGAACGTGTTGAGGCGCTGCTCGATGCGGGAAGCTTTGTAGAGATCGACGCCCTTGCGCGGCACCGGTCTACTGCCTTTGGAGCCGACAAACAACGCCCAGTGACCGATGGCATTGTGTCTGGCCATGGCACCATCGACGGCCGTCCGGTGTGCGTGTTCGCGCAGGATTCATCGATTTTCGAGGGGCAGCTCGGTGAAACAGCGGGAGAGAAAATCCTCAAGGTTACCGAGTTGGCTGCGAAATCTGGCACCCCGCTGGTGGCGCTGTATGACGGCTCTGGACCTCGCGTGAAAGAGGGCATGGCTGCGTTGGAATTCTTCACGAAGATTTTCCGTTTGCAGTCCCAGATTTCTGGCGTGATTCCACAAATCGCGGTAGTTTCCGGCGCTGTGACCAACGTACAGGCAGCAGCGGTTGCCCTTTCCGATGTGGTCATTGCCGTCGAGGGTACGGGCAGCGTTTCACTGCAAGGGGAAGCCGAAGATGGGCTGGCTCACCTGATCGTGGGCAGCGATGCCGCAGCAAATGATGCGGTAGCCGATGTGTTGAGTTACCTGCCTTCGAATAACCGCGCAGTCGCGTTGCCTGCAGAGTTCTCCGAGGTGGATGGCTCCGGTTTGGATTCGCTTATCCCGGATTCCGCTACACAAACTTACAACGTGCGTGACGTGCTGCGTGGATTTGTCGACGCGGACTCACTCTTTGAACTGCAGCCACAGCATGCCGGCAATTTGTTCACGGGTTTTGCACGGGTCACTGGCCGCACCGTGGGTGTGGTGGCAAACCAGCCGGCCGTTGCGGCTGGCGTGCTTGACATCGATGCGGTTGAAAAGGCAGCCCGATTCATTCGCTTCTGCGACGCCTTCAATGTGCCACTGCTGAGCATCATTGACACCCCAGGATTCCAGACGGAGAACGATGTGGTTCGTCGCAGCGCGAAGCTGATCAGCGCATTCGCGACCGCACAAGTTGGCAAAATCACGCTGGTGACACGCAAGGCGCAAGGAGCGGCATATGTTGCCTTTGGCGCGAAACGATTGGGAACTGACCTGGTGCTGGCTTGGCCGACCGCGGAAATTTCCGTCGCTGATGCAGCAACCATCGCCGAGCAGGTTGGCAAAGACGCCGAGAGCATTGCTGAACAGCTGATCAATCCATACGCTGCAGCAGAGCGCGGCTTGGTGGATATTGTACTTCCGCCTTCCCAAACCCGAGAGCGGGTCGCCGAAGGACTACGTCTGCTGGAACGCAAGGTAGAAGACAGTTACAGCCGCAAGCACGACAACATGCCGTTCTAACACCACTGGACAGATACCACAGGGTAAATACCACCGAGTAAATACCACTGGGCAAACACCACCAAGACTAGGAGGCATGCACATGTCAGAACATCGAAGTGAAATCCTGAAGGGAAATCTCGACGATACCCAAGCGGCAGCATTGCACACTGTCCTTGACGAACTCGCCGCAAAAGCACAGGAATCTCAGGATGCTGCGCCTCACACCTTGGGTCACTGGGGTCGCCAAACCCGAACAGCTGCCCCAACGGGATTCCGCAATCCAACGATTGAACAGGCATAAACCCCCAACCGGCCACCCCAACGCATGATGACTTCCATTCCGTTTGTTCTCGCAAGCACCTCGCCGTCGCGACGGTCGATTCTGCGCCAAGCCGGAGTAGAGCCACTCATCATTCCCAGCCACGTCGACGAAGACGCAGTTGTAGCCCAACTCCGCGCCAGCAGCTCCAACGCAAACACTGCTGCATCCGCTGGCGTCGAGCAGCCTGCCGGTGAGCCCTCCGAAGTGGAAGTAGTGGCCGCACTCGCCCGAGCCAAGGCCGAAGCGGTAGTTGAGGAAGCAGCCGCCACCTGTGGAGAAGGTCCCTGGTTCATTCTCGGCGCAGATTCCATGCTCTTCCTCGACGGCGCACTGCAAGGCAAACCCAAAACGGAAGCCACAACCATCCAACGGTGGAAAGACCAACGCGGAAAATCCGCAGAACTTATCACCGGACACGCACTGCTATACCAAGCTGAAGGTTCCACACCACTGCAAACGTTCGTGGAGGTGACGCGCACGAACATCCAATTCGCCGACGCTACCGATGAAGATATCGCAGCCTACGCGGCCACCGGAGAACCACTCCAATGTGCCGGTGCGTTTACCTTGGAAGCGATCGGCGGGTGGTTCATCGACCGCATTGAAGGCGACCCTTCGAATGTCATCGGGCTCTCATTGCCAACCTTGCGTCGTGGGCTTGCCCAATTCAACACCCCAGTCTCCCGACTGTGGAATCGCACCGAGTAATCATGGCCCCACGCAGCTCAACGGCAGGCACCACCCGCCTCGACGGAGTAGATCTTGCACGCGCCATTGCCATCCTCGGTATGTTCGTTGCACACACCTTCAGCCACCACTACCCAGAAAACTCCTGGCTGAATCTCGCCGACGGGCGAGCCAGCATCCTCTTCGCAATACTGGCCGGAATCTCCGTCGAATTCCTCACCAGTAAGCGGGGGCGAGCCACCGAACGATCCCTGATCATTCGCGGCAGCCTCCTCGCAGCCCTCGGACTGAGCCTCTCACTTCTTCCAGTGGGACCAATGGTCATTCTCACCACCTACGGTGCGCTGTATTGTTTCGTCGCACCAGTGGTTTACCGCTGGAATAGCAAAACCCTAGCCATAGCCGCCGCGACACTCGCCATAAGTTGGCCGATCCTGGTGAAGCTCATGCACCCGCTCCTGCTTCCCACCCCACTGCGCGGCATCACCCCAACCTGGCACATGCTCCTCACCTTCCAGTGGCGCACATTTGCCGAAGCCCTCTTCATCACGGGCCTCTTCCCGGTGATCGCCTGGACTCCCTACCTCCTCTTCGGCATCGTCATTGGGCGCATGCTGAAGCAAGGTCAACGCGCCCTGCAACGCCTCACCATCGCGCTAGGAATACTCGCTGGCTTCGCCGGTCTCGCAGTGTCACAGCTCATCGTTTACCCACTGGGATTCGCACAACGCTACAGCCAGTTCCATCCCGACGGCCAAGTCGCCACCGACTTTCTCCTCCACAATGCCTCCGGCCGCCCTGTCCCCGACCATTGGGAATGGCTCCTCATCTACGTTCCCCACTCCGGATCCATCGTGGAGACCCTGTCGTCCGGAGGATTTGCCGCAGCAATCATCATCCTTTCGGTCTGGATTTGCGCCGCACTGCCAATCACCAGCACCGTGCACCGCGTTCTGCAACCACTCCTGTACTTAGGACGCATGCCGCTCACCGTGTACAGCGCTCATGTTTGCGCCATCGGCCTCGCCACGATGCTTGGCGGCACTCTCACTGCCCCGTTCGCCGCCTGGCTCAACCTGCTGCTCCCAATAGCGTTTGCAACCTGGTGGTTCCGCAACCATAAACGCGGCCCCCTCGAAGCACTGCTCACCACCGCAGCCTCCCGCTAGCGCAACTCCCGCTTACTCAACTCACGCTCGTGCAACTCACGCTCGTGCAACGCCCTCTCGCACAACTCACGCTCGCACAATTCCCCCACTCCAAAACGACAAGCTGCCGGGAGATGGCGTCGAACTACAAAAAAAGGGTGAGCTCCGACCAGCGGAACCCACCCACAACACGCGGAAGAACTACTTCGCAGCAGCCTCACAACGCTTAATAGCTTCCTCAGCTACCAATTCCTGGATACCCATATCCAGCTCAGAAGTGAAGCCAACGCAAGAGCAGTTAATCTCACCCAAAACGTAGGTGTCAGAACCATCCTCAGCGGTGTCAAGCATGAAGTCAGCAGTCCAAATCAATGGAATGTTGTCACCACCCAGCTTCTCCGCAATCACCGGACGAACCTCAGCGAACATGTCCACCAGGTCCTGCCAAGCCTCAGGCTTGTCGTAGGTGTACTTCGCGCCAGAGAACAACGTAGCGGAGAAGTTATCGCCACCCTCAGCAGGCTTCTTGTGCACCACGAACACAGGGTGAGGGCCAACCATCAAAATACGGATCTCGCCCTCCACGATGCGCGGCATGAAGCGCATATCCACCAACATGCCGTTGTCGCCAACGATGTACTGCTCACAGAACGTCATGAACTCGCCCAGTTCACGAATCTCAGTGTGGTTGTCCACCGCCTCGGTGCAACGAATCTTCGTGTCCAACGGCAACGCAGTACCAGGCTCAACCGAAGCAGCCAATTCCTTGTCCTCCAGCTGAACACGCCAAATGCCAGAGCCAGTGGAGCCACGGTTCTGCTTCAGCACGCGCTCGCCGTACGACAACGACGTTGGGAACGTGCTGTGGAGCTCCTCAACCTTGTAGTAAGCAGCAGTGTCAGAAGGAACCAGATCAGTCTGATTCAACTTCACCAGCGCATCCTTCGCACCATAAGCCATCATCTCTTCTGGAGTGGACATGCCAACCAGACCAGCTTCCTTAGACAGCTTCGTGAGCAAATCGAAGTAGCCCTTCTCACCACCTGGGATATTGCCTGGGTTCACACGGGAGATGTAGCCATCGAAGTTTGCGGAAACCGTTTCGTAGATTTCCTCCGCCTTTGCAGGATCGAAGTAGATGACCTCTGCACCCCAACCCTTCTCACGGATGGCGTTGACAATTGGCATGGTGTCCTTGCGGTGTCCGTCATCACCCTTGTCGTTGCCGCCTTCAACTTCAAAAACCACAATATTCTTGTGCACTTCGCTGACCTTTCTGATCGCGTTTTCACCTGGAAATGGGGGCGCAAGAATCTCCAAAGAACTCGGGCTGCGTTGGTAGGCTCGAAACTCACAATTCGAAACTCACGCTCTGTATTAAGCATAACGCCGGACCCCACCAAACGCCTGCCTTAGAACAGTGTGAGAAAGAGCATGATTACCCCTTTTTGCCCCTATTTCACTCAAATTGTGAATTAGCCTACACTTACCAGTAGTTCAAGGTGCCGCATGAAAATATCGGCACCAACACCAGTGAATCATTCAGTAACGAAAAGGTGCCACATGGGAATCGAGTTTGACCCAAGCCCCCAACTTCAGCAGTTCGCCAATGGAAAAAAGCTGGTCACAAACTCTTGGCTTGGCGCAAAACTTGGAACCCCAGGACTCAAAGTCATCGAAAGCAACGAAGATTCACTGCTCTATGACATTGGTCATATCCCCACCGCATCGAGCTTGAATTGGAAGGTTGAACTCGCCGACCAAGTGGAACGTGACGTAATCAACACTGAGGGTTTCAAAGCTCTCATGGAGTCCAAAGGCATCACTCGCGACGACACCGTGGTGATCTACGGCAACCATGCAAACCTGTGGGCGATTTACACCCTGTGGATCTTTGAGCTTCTCGGCCATCCAGATGTCCGCCTGCTCGACGGTGGTCGTGACGCGTGGATGCAAGAGGAACGCGAGACGACGTTCATGGTCCCCACCCCAGAACGATCCGTGTACCCAATCCACCTTCGTGACGACACGACGAACCGGATTTTTGCCGAAGAGCTCCGTAACAACCTCGCAGACTTTCAAGTCATTGACCTCCGCGAACCAGAAGACTTCGCTGGCAAACCATACGGCGAGGGAGCCATTGCTACCGGAGGCATCCCAACCGCCCGTACCGGCCACATTCCCGGGGCTGTCAATATTGACACCAACGCCTGCCTCCTCCCCAACGCCCGCTTCGCCACCATCGAGCAGCTGCAGGAAATCCATGCTGACCTGGACCCGAACAAGCCAACGGTGGTGTACTGCGTAGACGGTGGACGCGCTGCCCAACACTGGTTTATCCTCAAGCACCTGCTGGGGTGGAGCAACGTTCGTGTGTACGACGGGTCGTGGATTGAATGGGGCAACATGATGCGGGCACCGATTTCCCGCATTGCCGACGGCGAAACGGTAACCAAATAGGCAGTACCTGCCGGATGACAGGACTCCGATGAGGCTGGTGAACTGAGGTCCACCAGCCGTTGCTGCATGGGCTCATTGGCCACGGCATTGCACACGTCAAGCCAATGAAGCGTGTAACGTATGTATGTCAAAGAACTATATGACCAAGAGCAACAGTTCCCCGAGTTCGATTGCGTGCATCCTCAACGTGGCAAGGTAGGTAAGCCATTCCCGCCAGCGTTGCCCGGCCACCTTTCAGGACTCGCCTCAGCTCGAGAAAGGCCTCCACTGTGACTGAGCAAAGCACTGCGTCCAGCCCGTCCAGCCGTACGATCACCAAAGTCCTGATCGCCAACCGTGGCGAAATTGCCGTCCGCGTGATGCGCACTGCAAAGGAGGAAGGCATCGCCACCGTGGCGGTTTACGCAGAGCCAGATGCAGACGCACCATTCGTTCGCCAGGCGGATGAAGCATACGCCCTGGGTGGCCAAACATCAGCCGAGTCCTACCTGGACATCACCAAGATCATCAACGCCGCACAAGCAACCGGCGCAGATGCGATCCACCCTGGCTACGGATTCCTTTCTGAAAATGCGGACTTTGCGCAAGCAGTGCTAGACGCCGGATTGATTTGGATCGGCCCTTCCCCAGACGCAATCCGCGCGTTGGGTGACAAGGTCACGGCACGTAATATCGCACAACGTGTCAACGCGCCGATGGTTCCCGGCACCAAGGACCCAGTAGCGAGCGCCGAAGAAGTCATTGCCTTCGCTGAGGAACACGGCTTGCCAATTGCCATCAAGGCAGCATTTGGCGGCGGTGGCCGCGGCATGAAGGTGGCCTACACCCTCGAAGAGATCCCAGAATTATTCGAATCTGCGACCCGC
>JBHAQQ010000077.1:0-5703 GCA_041830435.1 Corynebacterium sp. | reverse complement strand
TGAGACGGTGGGGGCGGTGAGTAAGTTTCATGATCATTGTCGGTGTTTGGGGATTGAGGTTCGGCGTGATGGGTCGGATTTGCCTCGGATTAATCGTGATTTGCAGGAGTTGTGGGAGGAGTCTGGGAGTGTTTCGCTGGAGGATTTTGAGCGGGCGTTGAATGCGCGGAAGCTTAATGGCGGGCCATTGTGGCCTGAGCTGAAATCAGTGAAGGTACCTACGTACCGTGGGGACGGTATGTCGAAGGCATTTTCGGGTGAGCCACTTCCGAAGGATCTCAATCGCCTCGTTGCTCATGTGCTATTTGGGTGGCGCGATACGGTAGCAAAGGATGGGTCGTGGGTTAGGCATTCCGAAGATATGCGACAAGGACACAAGTGGGACAGTGAGCGAAAGAAAGCATCAAAGTTTCCTAAGTCTTGGTCTGATCAAGATATTGCGGATGCAATTGTCGAAGTACTTGAATCACCAGAATTTGCATTCCGTGGTGGTGATTACCTACGTGAACTGTACAAAGTAATCAATGGGACAATGGTCAAGGTAAGTTATTCTGTAATAGATGGAAGCATCGTAGAAGGCTCCGCCACTGCGTACCCACAGAATCTCAGGAAGAAGGGAGTTTATCGTGTTGACTGACAAGGAAGTATTTAACTGGCTGCTCTCTGAACTCCCTGATTCTGTTGATAAAGAATCGGCTTTGCAGACATCTGAGGATGCCGGTTGGGAGAGAGCTGTATTCGAACTGGCTGATGAAGCCTTTGGTTTGGGAATGCTGAAGATTTCTACCGCTAGGACTCTGTGCAACGAGTATCCGGATGGCTGGCTCAATGTGGTCTACTCTGGTTATTTGGCCAAGCTTCTCGGAAAGAAATAACCCGAAAAACTAGCGTCGCCTAGCCGGTAGGTGACTGGGTTCGATTCCCGGCGACTGCACTCAAACCCCTAACCGGGATCTTTTCCTGGTTAGGGGTTTTGTTATGCCCGGAATGGGCGGAAAACCCCTGAAAAGGAGAAGAAATTGAACAAGAAAACTCGCCCTTGGCTGCGCTTTATTGAAGGTCCAGATGGAGCTGGAGGAGCGAGCGGAGGCCGAGAGGGATGATTCGATAGAGCCCGTTCCGGTGGTTTGGGACGGCTCGAAAAAGAAGTTTTTGTGACGAAATCTGCATAATTAGGATGGCTTAAAATGCTCTTGCATCGCATCATTGTTGATATGGTCGCTGCTGCTGCTGGTGAGATGGTTGTTGAGGTTGAGACGCTCGGTGAGCCGCAGTATGTGGTGGCGTTGGGGATGTTGGAGATGGCTCGTGAAGAGCTGACTCGTCGAGTTGAAGAAGAGGAATGATTAGCGCCGTCTAGTTGGTAGATGACTGGGTTCGATTCCCAGCGGTAGCACTGAAACCCCGCCGGGGACCG
The DNA here is from genome assembly GCA_041830435.1 of Corynebacterium sp. GTDB lineage: Bacteria > Actinomycetota > Actinomycetes > Mycobacteriales > Mycobacteriaceae > Corynebacterium. Next base: position 4,286 of record JBHAQQ010000077.1, on the reverse strand, counting down.
CTTGTTTGGTGGTTCTTGGTGGGGTTTTGTCATGCCCGGAACGGGCACAACCCACCTGGAAAAGGAGAACAATGTGAAGATCACACCTACATGGCTACGGTTTATCGAGGGTACTGAGGGTGGTGCCGCAACGGCACCGCAGGCAACAGATGAACAGCAGCCAACAGCTGAGCAGGGTTCTGCGTCTGAGTATGTGGACTACAAGGCGAAGTATGAGGCGATGAAGGCTCATTCGCGTGAGTGGGAAGCTAAAGCCAAGGCGAATATTGCTGCGGCGAAAAAGCTACAGGAGCTTGAAGATGCGGGGAAGACTGAGCTGGAAAAGCTCGGTGAACAACTCACGGCGTCACAACAAGCAAATGTGGAGCTGCAGGCCAAGCTTGATCGTTTGACCATTGCTGGTGAGCACGGCATTAGCCCGAAAGATGCTGAATTGTTCCTCCGTGGTGACAAGGACACGATGGTTGCGCAGGCTAAGGCGTTGGCTGAGCGTGTCCAGGTTAAGGGGCTTGGGGTGAACCCTGCGCAAGGCCGTGGGGTGAGTTCTTCACCAACGCGTGAATCCATCATGGAACGCGCTAAGAATTTGTAAACAATACTCGAGAAGAGAGGGATTGCATTATGCAGTTCGGGATTAATGCCGAACAGTTCGGCTCTGGTGACCAGCGTTGGCTTGGGTCTGCGCATGGCACTGATGTTGCGCGTACCGTCACGATCGACGGGGCGAAGCTCGCAGGATTTAAGGATGGGGTGATTCCTGCGGGTACGCCGCTGAAGCAGGGGGACGGCGGGAAGTACGAGCCTGTTACCGCTGAGGGGGATGCGCTGGCAGGGTTCCTGCTGACTAGCCAGGCGTTCGTTGGTGCTGTTGATGTTGTGGCGCCGATGGTGTGGCACGGCCGTATCCGCGCTAGCTTCCTGCCAGCGGGGGCGTTCGATGTGACCACGTTGACCACCTCGAATCCGCAGTTCACTATCGAGAAGGAGGCCTAACTAATGAAGCTTTTTACTGATTATGCTGATCCGTATCAGCTGACGTTGACTGCCCGTGTGGGTTTTGAGGAACGTGAACGAGAGCGTGGGATTTCCCTGTCGGAGTTCCTGCCAAATGTGAACGTTAATGGCACGAGTTTGGAGATTAGCCAGTATGGTGGCGGTCTGAATGAAGTTGCTGAGTTCCGCGCATTTGATGCTGAAAATAGCTTTGGTGAGGGCTTTGGTGGTGAGCGTAAGACTGTTGCGTTGGCTGCTTTGGGTCGTCAGGAGCGGGTGTCTGAGTGGGATCAGCTGCAGATGCGTAACATTTCCGATAAGGATTTGTTGGAGACGTCTCAGCTGCGTGTTGCCAAGCGTATTGGTGCTGCGATTGCTGACCGTTTGGAGCTGGCGCGTGGCCAGGTGATTCAAACCGCGAAGTTCGCAGCTGACGAGAACGGTTTTACTTCCAATGTGGATTTTGGTCGTGATGCTGCGTTTAGTGCTTCTGCGGCGGTGAAGTGGGATCAGGCTGATGCAACGCCGATTGATGACATCATGGCTTGGGTTGATGCGTATGTGTCTGCCCATGGTGTGGAGCCGGAAGCGATGCTTCTGTCGAAGAAGGCGCTGTCTGTGTTGAAGAAGGCTGTGCAGGTGCAGAAGTTTGCTACTGCTGGCCAAGTGGCGCAGGTTGTGACTTCTGATTTCCTGAACGGTTTGCTGATGGATCATGGTTTGCCGATGGCGCGTGAGTATAACCGTAAGGTTCGCAAGGGCGGTAAGGCTGTGGATGTGTTGGATCCGAAGACGGCGGTGTTTGTGCCGCCTGCGGAGCTTGAGGCTGGTGTGACCGCGTTGGGTACGATGTTGGAGTCGTTGCAGGGCAACTACAACCTGCCTCATGATGAGCAGGCTGGTATTGCTGTTGGCGCGTATAAGTCGGAGAATCCGATTGGTATTTATGTCAATGGTGCGGCTATTGCGATGCCGGTGTTGGCTAATGCGAATGCGTTTATGGCTGCTACTGTGCTGTCCTAGGCCGGTGGTTTGTTGATGCGTATTCGTGATGATTTTGCCGGCTCGGTGTATGCCGCTACCTCGGAGGGGGTTGTGGTGTTGGTTGCGGGGCAGACGGTGCCGTCTGGTGTGCGTGTTGATCCTGCGCTTGTGGTGGAGGATCAGCCGGCTGTGAAGCGTGGTGGTAGCCGTGCTCGCAAGTCTGAGTGATGTTGAGGCTCGTCTGAAAGACCCTGATGGTGAGTTTGATGAGCAGCGTGCTTTGGGGCTTCTGGAGGAGGCTTCTGCGCTGGTCATGAGCTATTTGGGGGTTGTTTCTGATCCGGTGCCTGATGTGGTGCGGATTGTTGTGTCGCGGATGGTTGCGCGGGTGCTGGAGGCGCCTGTGGCTTCGCATGGTGCGGAGACTGTGTCGTATACGGCGGGGCCGTTTGCTGCGAATATGTCGTTTTCGCAGGGTTCGTCTGGCGGTGCTCCGTGGTTGACTGTGTCGGATAAGACGATGCTGGGGCCGTTTGTTCGGCGTCGGCGCGGTGGCGTGTTTTCGATGACGTTGGGGTGATCTTTAGTGCAGCGTGGTGTATTTCCTTTGCCGTTTGAGGTTGTTCGTGTGCGTCGTGAGGTCACGGCTGAGGTTGATGAGCTTGGGAATGATGTTGTGCATTCTGAGGAGCTTGCTTTGCCTGTGGCGGTGGCTGGTTGGGCGCAGCCTGCGGGTGATGAGCCTGTGTTGGCTGGGCACGACCGGCGTACGGTTGAGGTGCAGCTGTTTGCCCCGGTTGGGGTGTTTAAGCCGTTGGATGCGGTGCGTTTGCCTGACAGGCCAAACGACGTGTTTGAGGTTGTGGGGCAACCTGCGAATGAACTGCTCCCCATTAGTTGGACTGAGAAATCAGTTTTCTACTAGTGAGGAGTATTTCTTTGAGAGCACGTAGTTCCTTGAGTCAGTTCCATCGTGAGCAGCTCGTTGACTTGTTTGAACAAGGCTTGGGATATGTCGCAGCCGCAAATCGGCTTGGTGTCGCTTATGATCCGGCGCGAGCGCTTGCACGCCGGTTCAAGCTTCATGGCAGGCTATGTCTTGTGGAAAAACCAACCAAGCAACAGTATCCCTTCGAGGTGAAAAAGGAAGTGGTCGATCGCTTCCTTGCTGGCGAGTCCAGGATGGACCTTGCCCGCGAATTCGGGTTATCGTCCGACCAGCTTGTCAAGAGTTGGGTACGTACCTGGCGTGCAGGCGGCGATGCAGCGATACATCCGAAGCCGAAGGGGCGACCGAAAGGCAGTTCACCTGCAAAGGCGTTGACTGAGGAAGATCGTCTACGCCGCGAGGTGGAGAAATTGCGGGCCGAAAATGCGTACCTAAAAAAATTGCGGGACTTGAGGAATCAGCGACGAGGGTAAAAGTCGAGGCTATCGTCACCCTCAAGTCAGACCACCTCCTGGATGATCTGCTTGCCGCGGCAGGCCTTGCCCGGTCGACGTTTTTCTATCACCAACAACGCCTCACCGCAGCTGATAAGCATGCCAAGCTCAAGCAGGCTATCCGTGACATCTTCGAACAGGTGAACCGTCGGTATGGTTACCGGCGAGTTCATGCCCACCTTCGACGCCAAGGATGGGCGGTTAACCACAAGCTGGTCTACAAGCTCATGGACGAGTTAGGGCTGAAATCCAAGGTCAGGGTGAAAAAGCAGTACAACTCATACAAAGGCACGGTCAGCCACATCGCGAAGAATGTGCTGGATCGAGAATTCACACCCGATACACCAAATACGGTGTGGGCCAGTGATGTCACGGAATTTCGAGTTGCCGGAATCAAGGTCTATCTGTCGCCGATCATGGATCTATACGATCGTGCGATCGTGTCGTATAGCGTGTCTACCTCACCGAATACAGCGTTGACGTCGCAGTCTTTGCGTGATGCCATCGCACAACAATCACCAGGAAAGGGTTTGCTGGTGCATACGGATCAAGGGGTCCAGTACCAGCATTCCAGCTGGCGCGACCTGATCCAGGGCATTGGTGGTGTGCAGTCGATGTCAAGGAAAGGCAACTGCTACGACAACGCGGTGATGGAAAACTTCTTCGGCCACCTCAAAGCAGAGATGTACCACGGTGAGTCATTTACCAGCCTGGACGAGTTCTACCGGTCCCTTGATGACTACATACACTGGTACAACCACGACCGTATCCAACAACGACTCAAGGGCCTGACCCCGATGCAATATCGAAACCAGACCCTTGAGCCTTTACCCGCCTAGAATTAAACCACTCCAACTTTCGGGGGC
>JBHAQQ010000076.1:0-11498 GCA_041830435.1 Corynebacterium sp. | reverse complement strand
ATCGAACCGATGATCAATTTGGGTGGCTTGGAATACGATATCTGGAACGACGGCTGGACAGTGCAAACTCGCGACCGGAAATGGACCGCGCAATTTGAGCACACGCTAGTCGTCACCGAAGATGGCTGTGAAGTGCTCACGGCATTGGACGGCGACACCGCATAGTCCTGAGTGCTCAGCACTAAACGAGGGAGGAAGAATGATGCAAGGACCGGGACCGGCGAGTTTTCGTGAACTAGGGATCATCAATGGCACGCTCACCCGTATCGGTGCTCGAGTGCAAGGGAAGAAAACGCTCGGCGTGTTTGCCACCCTCGGAAGGGCGCCCCGATTATTCCGTGCCTGGCTGGTTTATTCCGCGATGATGATGCCATTTGGCTACCTCAGCCGTCGAGAAACCGAGATGATCATCCTGCGCGTCGCGCATCTACGATCGAGCGCATATGAAGCAGATCAGCATCGAAAACTTGCTGCGAAGGCTGGCGTTAGCCAGGGAGAGATCGCCGCTTTGGAACGCACGGACCACGGGTTTACTGGTCGCGAAGGGGTGCTAGTGAATGCCGTTGATGCACTGGTCCAGCAACGGGTGATTCCGGCGGAATTGCGTGCCCAGTTGAATGCGCAACTCAGCGAACGGCAACAGGTAGCATTTGTTATGCTTGTGACAAATTATGACGGTCTGGCGACCGCCTTGGACGTGTTGGGGGTCGCCGTCGACGAAGAGAGGTAAGCCCCTGATGTTGTCTCTTGCTGTTGCCACCGCTTGTGGCCTGCCAATCATCATGATGACGTTGATCAGTAGATTACAGCCGGCAACAGTTCCATTAGGCGTAACGGTGCCTACCACTCACATTGATCACCCTGAGGTAGTGCGAAGTCTCCGCGGGTACCACATTCGCGGCTGGTTGCTTGTGGTGATCACAGTTGCCCTGGCTATATTCGCTACCCACGATGGTGCACTGGCTCCTGCATGGTTGTTCGCTTGCAGTCTATTTCCGCTGCTCATTATGTTGGTGAACTATCGAATGTCCACTCGCCGTCTGCGCGCACTCAAAGCCTCGGAGCAGTGGTTGCCTCCACAACGCATTGCTGAACCTACGCAGGGACTACCTCCGCGAAAAGCTGTGGATCCTTGCGAATTGGATGTGTGGTTGCCCTCCCCGCATCTCGTGTGGGGCCTGAACGTGGCAGCATTCCTGCTTCCTCTGCCTTACGTTGTAGCAGTTGCGGCTGTGTGGGACACGATTCCAGCTGTGGTGCCAACGCACTGGAATGCCCAAGGTCAAGCGGATGCATGGGCAGACAAATCCATTACCACGGTGTTCCTCCCTACGATCATCATGGTTTTCCTCAGCGTGATTTTGGCAGGTGTAAATGCCCTGATGCTGCACACGGAATTGCATCCTCGGACACACAAGGGCGTGGCTGGGGTGTTGAGGAATCACGCGATGATGCGCTACTCAGCGCTGTTTGTGGCGATCGTTATCGTGATGTTGGTTGGGGCCATTGGTTTCCTCCAAGTGGTGAGTGCGGTGCCAGGGTTGGAGCATTTCATGCCCTGGGTACTGCCGATTGGGTTGGTCTCTTCCTTGGGAGGCGTGATGGCAATGTTGGTGGCTTCCATCATCGTTGTCCAACGGATCGATCAGGCGTTGCTGGAGGCGGGAATCCGAGGTGCCACAGCAGATGGCACACCGGACAATGATGATCATCTGTACAAGTGGGGCATGTTCTATTACAACCCGGACGACCCTGCTGTGCTGGTCGACAAGCGATTCGGGATGGGATTAGATTTCAATTATGCCCGGTGGCAAGCCAAGGTCGCGGTGATCGGACTGGTGCTGATCGCGGTGGTGCCATTGACCATTGCCCTGTGGGCTGGATAATTACGGAGTTTGCGCAGCCCAGCGATATGCAGCATTGAGACCGCGCATAGCGCCGCGGTAGGCCCAAGGAAGATTGACTTGAGCCCAGCGAGCAAAACGGATGTCCCGGCTGGTAGTGATGAGGTACTGGCCCTTGTTCACACCCTTTCGGATCGACGCCGCGGCCTGCTCAGGGGAGACTGCATGCCGTTGAAACAGCGCAGTAGCCTTCTGCACTCGCGGATTTGCGCGGTCCACGCCATGGATATCGATGGTGCGGACCAGGGGAGTGTCAACCGCCCCAGGGGCCACCACATGAATGTCCACTCCAAATGGGCGCAGATCAAACCGTAGAACCTCACACAGCCCCATGACGCCACCTTTCGATGCGGAGTAGGCAGCATGCCACGGAAGGCCGATGATTCCCGCCGCTGAGGAAACAAACACCAGTTTACGACGTGGTTGGCCCTTCGCCACTTTTGGGGAGTCGTAGCACAGGTGATTGGCAAAGGCTTCCACGATGTGAATGGAACCCATGAGGTTAATATCCACCACCCGCTGCCATTTCTCATGCGGCAGACTGCGAGCGTCACCCCACAAGGAGATACCAGCTACGTGGTGCACTTCGTCGGGTACTCCAAAAGCTTGTACGGTTTGTTCCGCCCAAGCGATGACAGCGGCAGCGTCTGCAATGTCAACGGTAGTGGCGATCACCGTGCAGCCGAGCTGCCGACATGCTTCTGCTACCTCGGACAGCATGTCACCGTTGATGTCGCTCAGCGCCAAGCGGAGTTGTGCGGCGTTGCCGGCATGGTTGGCTTCAGTCGCAAAATTTTTCGCCAGTGCAGCGCCGATTCCGGATGCTGCGCCGGTAATGGCAATGGTTCGGGGTTGGATTGTCAAGGCAGTACTCGATTCTTCGGTTGTGATGCTGTGGAGGAAAATTGCAAACCTAGTACGGCATTTTCCACTACTTCGGACAGCGCCGGATGCGGCCAGTATTGGTTTCGAGCGAATTCTCGCATGTCGATATCGAATGCAAGGGCTGTGACCAGTGGCTGGAGGAGCAAGCTGGCTTGGTAGCCCATGATGTGAGCCCCCAAGAGTTTCCCGGTGTCTGCGTTGGCGATGACTTTACAAAAGCCTGTGCGGTCTTCCATCGCCCAGCCATATGCAACGTCTGCATACTCTTGGATTTTCACGGTAATTGGCAGTCCGGCTTCCCGGGCTTGGGCTTCGGTCATGCCCACGCTGGCAATCTGCGGATGCGTAAACACTGCGCTTGGAACAGCATGATGGTTTATCGCCAGAAGGTCTTCTGGATGCGCAATATTATGGCTGACAATGCGCTGCTCATGATTGGCTACGTGTTTCAGTTGGAAGGTGTTGCTTACATCGCCAAGTGCCCAAATTCCATCGGCGGTTGTGCGGCCAAACTCGTCCGTCTTCACGCGACCGTCAGTGTGTAGCTCCACACCCGCCGCAGCGCAGTTCAACTCCTGCGTGTTCGGCACTCGACCGGAGGCAACGAGAAGCGTTTGAGCTGTGACAACATCGCCGTTATCGAGCGTGAGCTGTACTTCAGGCTGCCCTGCCTCAGTGGATCGTTGTGCATGGGTCACGGTGCGGCCCAGTCGGAGATCCCACTCCTTGGATGCTTCCGCTGTGAAACGTTGAGCCACCGTTTCATCACTTGCCCGGAGCAGGGTTTCTGAACGGTTGACAATGGTAACTTTCGAACCAGCGGCGCTCAGCACATGCGCAAATTCGGCTGCAATAATTCCCCCGCCCAAGATAATGACGGAACTAGGCGCCTCCGGCAGTCGCATGATGGTTGCGTTCGTTTCGTAGGCGAAGGGGGAGTCTGACCCTGCGGATGCTTCGACAGCCTGTGCAATGACCTCGGGGATGAACGTGTGGGAACCAGTTGCCAATACGATGGTGTCGCCGGTGATGACCTGATTGCCAACTTGCAGAGTCTTAGGCCCAATGAAAGTCGCATTTTGCTCGAACAAGGTGACATTTGGGGTACGTTCACCACGGCGATATTCCAACGCATCGGCGCGGATTGGATCGATGCGTTGATCAAATACACGTTCCCGGATCGCCGCCCAATCGACCGCATTGACGGATGCATCCACACCTACCTGGTGAGCGTGCTGGGCACTCCTCACCAGATCTGCGGGGTACACGTACATTTTTGTGGGAATGCAGCCAACATTGATGCACGTGCCACCGAATAGGCCGCCGTCGACAATTGCGATGTTCAGGTGGTGGTTTTCCCGGTTAGCCATCGAGTTGCCTGAACCCGAGCCAACAATGATCAGGTCAAAATGTTGCGCATGTTCCATACTTCTCATCCTAGCGATGCGATCCGGATTCGACGGCTGCCAGCCAGGTTGCGGTTTGTTGAAGTGCTTCGTTTCGCGCACGTTCTTTGGAGAGGAAGACGTCGTGCATGGCACCAGGGATGGTGATCACGGTGGTTCCTCGGTGGACGTTTTCTGCATTTTCTCGCATCTGCGCTGGCTTGAGGATCACATCCGAGGTGGTGGAGGCGGGGTTGTAGCGAGTCTTGGCGTCGAAACGATCAGAGCAGAGCAGCAGGGTTGGCACACCGGTGTCGAATTGCCCGCTTTGCAGGTGTTCGATTTGTTCCACCACTCCAACCAGCCAGGTGATGTACTTCGGCCGTGGGGACAAAGGTTTCAATTCGAGGTTGTAGTCCCATTCCCCGCGTTGTGATGCGTGCAGCGATACTCCGTAGGCAGGGTTGATGCCACCTGGTAGTGGAATGCGTGGGGCTATGCGTGCAAGTGTTGGGAAGATCTTGCGGGCGATGAATGTTGTCACTGGGTCGAATTGCAGTCCGAGCCAAGGCGAGTTCAGCACCACTCCTGCGAGCGCTGCGTGAAGTTGCGGATTCTCGATTCGGAGCCGGGCTGCCCACATGGTGACATCGAGTCCGCCCGTGGAATGTCCGCTGGCGTACACCCGTGGGTGGGTTTGGTGGAGCAGGTTGAGCACTAGCGATAGGTCGGTGTCGTAGAACGCTTGGTTGGTGACATGGTGCCAGGTTTGACCTTCGCGCCATGCCCGCCCGCATTTTCGCAAATCCACACCGTACACAGCGAATCCCTGCTCATGGAAGTAAGCGGCGACGTGGCTATGAAAGAAATAGTCGGTCATGCCGTGGACGAAGAAGATCGCTGGGCGACTTGCGAATGCTTGCGCATCGGTCGATGCCGGCTGGTAGCGAATCAAGGCGAAGCGAATTGGTGTTTCGCCGTCGGGGTCATTGCCGAGTTCTACAAATGCGGAGGTGAAGTCCGGCCCGAGTTCGTCTGCTTGAAAGTCCAATGAGTCGAGTGTTAGCTGCCAGGTTTCCGTAGGGATTGTGGGAATGGATTTGCTGCTCATGTGGGCAATAGTAGTCAAAAACTAAGATTGAGAATGCCCAAACAGGGGGTTAATCGTTGTCTTTCCCCACTAAAGGCGTAAGCTGGGTGGAACCCAACAGAAATCGCCTTGCAGTACGCCCTTCGGTGACGTCCAGAGTTTCCGAGGAGTGGCTGTATGACAAGGAATGAAGGAAAAAGTGGCTTCTACAACCGGTAATACAGATAGCGTTGACGTACTTTTGGTTGGTGCTGGAGTGATCTCCAGTACCTTGTCCGTGATGCTTCAAGAGCTCCAGCCTGATTGGAGTCAGCTCATCGTGGAGCGTTTGGACGTTCCTGCAGCGGAATCCTCTGACCCGTGGAATAACGCAGGTACCGGCCACTCCGCGTTGTGCGAATTGAACTACACGCCAGAAGTCAATGGAAAGATTGATATTTCCAAGGCTGTGGGTGTGAACGAGAAATTCCAGGTTTCCCGCCAATTCTGGTCGTATCTCACTGAAACTGGGGCCATTTCGAACCCAGGTGAGTTCATCAAGAAGGTTCCTCATGTGGCGTTTGCCAATGGCATGGACCAGGTTGATTACTTGCGGAAGCGGTATGAAATCCTCAAGGATCATCCGTTGTTCCCAAATATGCAGCATTCTGAGGATGAACAAACGTTCTCCGAGTTCTTGCCGTTGATGGCGAAGGGCCGTGACTTCAACAATCCTGTTGCTATTTCCTGGTTCGAGGACGGCACCGATATTAACTATGGTGCGCTGACTCGCCAATACTTGGATTTTGTGACCAGCAAGGGTGTTTCCGTTCGTTATGGCACTGAGGTGCGCAACTTGAAGCGTGATGCCGACAAGTGGAAGGTCACCACGAAGAACCTGCACACCGGTGATACTTCAGTGATCACTGCGAACTTCGTCTTCATCGGTGCTGGTGGCATGGCATTGCCACTGTTGCAGAAAGCTGGAATCCCGGAGATCAAGGGCTATGGCGGTTTCCCAGTTTCCGGTGCATGGTTGCGATGCACCAATGAAGATCTCATTGAGCAGCACAATGCGAAGGTATATGGTCAAGCCTCGGTTGGCGCTCCGCCAATGTCCGTTCCGCACTTGGATACGCGTGTGATTGATGGCAAGAAGGGCTTGCTGTTTGGTCCGTACGCGGGCTGGACTCCGAAGTTCCTGAAGCAGGGTAGCTACCTGGATCTGTTCAAGTCCTTGCGTCTGACAAATCTTCCTTCCTACCTTGGTGTGGGTGTTCAGGAGCTCGGTTTGACGAAGTACCTCATTGAAGAGGTATTGAAGGATCAGGCGGCACGTGTGGAGACGCTGAAGGGCTACATGCCGAGCGTCAACGCCGATGATTGGGAGCTGGTTATCGCAGGTCAGCGTGTGCAGGTGATTAAGCCTATCGGTGCTCCGAAGTTCGGATCCTTGGAATTCGGTACGGCGTTGATCAATTCCGCTGACGGTTCTATTGCTGGCCTCATGGGCGCTTCTCCAGGTGCATCGATTGCGCCGGCTGCGATGCTTGAGGTGCTGGAGCGTTGCTTCGCTTCCCAGTTGGATGCATGGACGCCGAAGTTGAAGGAAATGATTCCTTCGTACGGCACCCGCTTGGCGAAGAATACTGCGTTGTTTGATGAGCAGTGGGATCGTTCCCAGAAGGCACTGGGTCTGGACAGCTAACGCTGGTTCTTGCTTACGTGCCGCAGTAAGTGGTGAATGGTTCCTGCTTGCTGGGTGGATTCAACAGCAGTTGCAGACGTTCCGCGGTGTGTGCTGGAGCGTCTGCGCGTGCGAGCGTGTCGGCGGGGTTGCGGTAGGGGTTGGCCAGTACCGTGATGAGGCCGTGGAACAGTGCGAGGTTGCCCTGTTCGGCTTCGAGAATGGCCGCGTTGACCGCCGCATTGCGGGGGATCGCTTGGGGGTTGGCGTCGGGGTTTCGCAGCGCCAGCGCGGTGGAGTAGTCGGCGTGTGTTTCGCTGAGCTCTTCCAATTCCATGGCGATGCGGTGGAACAGGATATCGGTCGTTGTTTGCTGTAGTTGTTCCCCGGTGTTGATACCGAGCGCTTCGGCCATGGTGTTCGTCCACATTGTGCGAAACATTTCGGGAAACGTGTCCAGCGCTTCTTGGTATGTTTCGACGCCGCTTCCAGACTCACCCGCTCCTTCGAGGGTAAGCATTGCTTCCGCGAGCCGAGCGAGGTTCCATTGTGTGATGCTGGCTTGGTTGCCGAAGGCATAGCGGCCATTGTGGTCGATGCTGCTGAACACCGCGCTGGGTTGGTAGGTGTCGAGGAATGCGCAGGGCCCGAAGTCTATTGCTTGACCGCCGAGGTGCACGTTGTCGGTGTTGAGTACGCCGTGGACAAATCCGTGGCGCATCCACTGTGCTGTGAGGGCTGCTTGTCGGCTGAGGATGGCGTGAAACTGGGTATCGCTTGCTGCATTGTGATTCGGTGTTCTAGCTGTTGCGTATCGGAGGAGATCCTCTGCGGGGAGTTGGTGGATTGCGCAAAATTCGAGGGTGCCGATGCGGATGTGGTGGTCGGCGACACGTATGAGGACGGCAGCTGGTGGGTGAGGCGTTCCGGGTCCAGGTCGAGGTGCACGGACAACGTGCGGGAGGGTGAGGACCGCAAGGGCGCGGCTGGTAGGGACTCCGCATGCATGGAAATATTCGCCGATCAATGCTTCGCGGAGCGCGGCGCCGAGTGGCATCATGCCGTCGGAACCGGGTTTGGAAAGGGGAGTTCTCCCGATGCCTTTGGCATGGAGATCGACCAAGCGTGGCGGCGTCAGGTGGTCATTGGGGGAGTAGGCAACCTCGCCGAGTAGCGCTGCGCGACCGTCGCCCAGTTGCGGATTGAAGCTGCCAAATTGGTGACCGGAATAGCGCTGCGCCACGGCGTGGTCCGTAAACAGCGCACGTATGCTGTGCAGGTCACCAGTGATGCCGAGTTCGGCTCCAAGTGATGCATTGAACCAGGTGAGGTGTGCTTCGGTGAGGGTAGAGCCGAACGCCTGCAAGGGGGTTGGTGCGCTGAGGTGGGGGAAGGTGCTGGCAAATTCGTGCTGGAGGACGGGCATGAGGCCTACTATAGCGTCGATGATTGAGTGGGGTTGGTGGGGCAGATATGGGCAAAATGGGCACAAGTGAACCGAGTGGTCTACTCTAGGGAGTTATGGAAAGCACTGGACAAGACACTGGGATCATCGGGCAGGAAACTGGGCAAGTTGCTGGGCAGGTTACTGGGCAACATTCTGGGAACCATACACACGACAATCACCCAAACCTTCAATCCGCACAGGTATACCTCGTCGGTGGAGGACCGGGTGCGTGGGACCTGATTACTATTCGCGGCATGCGAGCCCTACAGGCGGCGGATGTGATCCTGGCCGATCACCTGGGGCCGGTCAACGAACTCGCTGAGCTGTGCGACCTCACCAACAAAACACTCATCGATGTTGCCAAACTTCCCTATGCCAAATCTGTCAGCCAAGAAAAGACCAATGCGCTCATTGTCGAACATGCCCAAGCTGGAAAAACCGTTGCCCGGCTTAAAGGCGGAGATCCGTTCGTATTCGGCCGGGGATTTGAAGAAATCCAAGCTTGTGCCCAGGCAGGAATCAGCTGTGCAGTAATCCCAGGAGTAACCAGCGCCATTTCCGTCCCAGGCCTCGCCGGCGTACCAATAACACACCGGGGAATGGTTCACGCATTCAGCGTGGTCAGCGGACATCTGCCACCAAATCATCCCAACTCCCTCGTTGATTGGAAATCCCTCGCTCAAGTCGGCGGAACAATCAGCGTAATCATGGGAGTCAAGCACGTGCGCGCCATCACCGCAGCACTTACAGAGGGTGGACTGCCGCACCACACTCCAGCGGTTGTAATCCAAGAAGGCACGCTACCCCAACAGCGCATCTTCCACACCACCGTTGCGAACCTGGCGGACGTGATGGAACAAGAACGCGTCACATCACCAGCGGTGTACGTCATTGGAGATGTCGCAGGGCTTTAAGCCCCACACAGCTTTAGGGCTCAACGACCATGGTCAGTTCGCACTGATTTCCATCCGAAGCGGCGTCGAATTCCTCCGGAACCTCAATCACAAAACCACAACCGCGAGCGATCCCCACAAGATCCCCAACCGAGGTAGGCGCCGGGACACCGCCATCCCCAACCGCCTCAGCAATCGCCCGCGCCAGCACTCCCTTGAAATGCTTGTTGAAGTGACTCACCACCTGGCGGCTACCATCAGGCCGAATGCTCTCTACCCGAACGCTTACAGCATTCCGAACCGGCAACAGCTGCGCATACGTACCCGAACGCAAATCCACCACCAGTTCCTCCGCCGCCAAACGATTCAACGGGTTCACCGCACGGCCACGCGCCGGAGCCCACAACGAACGCAACGACACTGGCTTGCCAGCAGCATCGAGCAATTTCGCAGAACCAGTCAACCGATAATACGGAATGCGATCCTCCGCCCCCAGCACACCAAACAACGCAGACCCCACCGCCAAGAGCGAGCGCGCCGCAGGGGACAACGTACCTGGCTCTAAGGCGTCGTACAACACACCCGTGTAACGATCGATCGCCGGCAACGTGCCAACATCCCAAACCTGCGCATTACGCTCCAACTCCCCACGCAACGAAGCAGAAAGTTTCAAATACGCCATCGCCGGCTCCTCACCAGCCGCGAGTGTACGCTCCAACGCCGAAAAGACCGCCAACCGGCAATCCTGAAGCTCCGGAAACGCCAATGACCCAAGATCCAACGGCCCACCTAGAGCCGCCGGCTCCACCGCATCATTCGCAGCCTTAGTTTCAGAAGGAGGAAGAAGAATCAACATGTCCACCACACTAGCTGGGGTGAGACTCCGAATCCACGAACCAGCGTGTAATCTTTTGAACCATGATTACCCGAATGTCCCAACTCTTCCTCCGCACCCTGCGAGACGACCCAGCAGATGCGGAAGTACCAAGCCATAAGTTGCTCGTTCGTGCCGGATACATTCGTCGCACCGCTCCCGGCGTGTACACCTGGCTACCCCTCGGCCTCCGCGTGCTTCGCAAGGTAGAAGCAGTCGTACGCAATGAAATGAACGCCATCGGCGCGCAGGAACTATCGTTCCCAGCCTTGCTTCCACGCGAATACTACGACACAACGGGACGCTGGACCGAGTACGGCGATGCCCTATTCCGCCTGCAGGATCGCAAAGGTGCCGACTACCTCCTGGGCCCAACCCACGAGGAAATGTTTGCCTCGGTTGTGAAGTCCGAATTCTCCAGCTACAAGGACTTCCCGGTGACCTTGTACCAGGTGCAAACCAAGTACCGCGATGAAGAGCGCCCACGCGCAGGCATTCTCCGCGGCCGTGAGTTTGTGATGAAGGATTCCTATTCCTTCGACATGGACGACGCCGGATTGGAACAGTCCTACCAAGCTCACCGCGATGCCTACCAAAAGATTTTCAACACCTTGGGTATTGAGTATGTGATTTGTTCTGCCACCTCCGGAGCAATGGGTGGATCGGCGTCCGAGGAATTCCTGGCCATTTCTCCAACCGGTGAAGATACGTTTGTGCGCTCCACCGAATCGGATTACGCGGCCAATGTTGAGGCAGTGCGCACCGTTTCTCCAGCGCCAAAGCCGATCGATGGTCAGGCTGAGGCGAAGGTGTACGACACTCCTGCGTCCGAAACCATCGAAACACTCGTGCAGTGGGCGCGCAACGAAGGGATCACCATTGATGGCCGTGAGGTAGAAGCCTCCGACACCCTGAAATGCGTAGTTGTTCGCGTCACTCGCCCGGGAACGGACGAAGAGGGCAATCCGCTACAACCTGAGCTCACCGGCGTGCTGGTACCGGGTAACCGCGAGGTAGATATGAAGCGCCTCGAAGCCGCATTTGAGCCAGCAGTTGTGGAACTGGCCACGGAGGAAGATTTCGCAAAGAATCCGTTCCTGGTGAAGGGCTACATCGGTCCAGTTGGCCTGAAGAACAACGGAGTCACAGTGTTGGCGGATCCACGCGTGGTCGAGGGAACTGCATGGATCACCGGCGCCGATAAGCAGCAACAGCATGTGGTTGGGCTGGTTTGTGGACGAGATTTCACCCCAGACGGGTATGTTGAAGCCGCCGAGGTTTTGGAGGGTGACCCATCACCAGACGGTCAGGGTGTGTTGACGCTGGCTCGCGGTATTGAGATTGGTCATATCTT
>JBHAQQ010000075.1:0-9960 GCA_041830435.1 Corynebacterium sp. | reverse complement strand
TCGCCGGTAGATGTGGCTGTGCCTGTTGATCCTCCGGTTCCGGTGGCTGCGTTGGGTGAGTTTCGCCGTCGTCCGGTGGCGCGCGTGGCTGCGTTTGCGGGGCGTGCGGTTGGGCGATTGTTGTATCGTCCGGGCATGAAAAATTCCCCCTAGTTACCCGGTTGGGTTACTAGGGGGAGTCTTTTAGATCAGCGAGGATTACTTGGTGATCTTGGTTACGCGACCTGCACCAACGGTGCGGCCACCTTCGCGGATTGCGAAGCGCAGACCCTCGTCCATTGCCACTGGCTGGATCAGGGTTACGGACATTTCAACGTTGTCGCCAGGCATAACCATGTCGGTACCTTCAGGCAACTTCACAACACCGGTAACGTCGGTGGTGCGGAAGTAGAACTGTGGGCGGTAGTTGTCGAAGAATGGGGTGTGGCGGCCGCCTTCGTCCTTGGACAGAACGTATACGGAGCCTTCGAACTCGGTGTGACCGGTGTAAGCATCTGGCTTAGCAACGATCTGGCCGCGCTCTACGTCTTCGCGCTTCAGACCACGGAGCAGCAGTGCAGCGTTGTCGCCAGCTTCTGCGGTGTCCAGGTACTTGTTGAACATCTCGATGGAGGTAACGGTGGTCTTTACAGACTTCTCGCGGATACCGAGGATTTCAACTTCTTCGTTGAGGTTCAGAACGCCACGCTCTACACGGCCGGTAACAACGGTACCGCGACCGGTGATGGTGAAGATGTCCTCGATTGGCATCAGGAATGGGCGGTCGGTCTCACGAACTGGATCTGGGATGGAGTCGTCACATGCCTGCATGAGATCGAGGATCTTCTGGCCCCACTCAGCGTCGCCATCGAGAGCCTTCAGTGCGGAGATGCGAACTACTGGGCACTCTTCGTCGTAGTCCTGCTCAGCGAGGAGCTCGCGAACTTCCATCTCAACGAGCTCGAGGAGCTCTTCGTCGTCAACCATGTCGCACTTGTTCAGGGCAACGAGGATGTAAGGAACGCCAACCTGGCGAGCCAGAAGAACGTGCTCACGGGTCTGTGGCATTGGACCGTCGGTCGCAGCCACAACGAGGATAGCGCCGTCCATCTGAGCTGCACCGGTGATCATGTTCTTGATGTAGTCAGCGTGGCCTGGAGCGTCAACGTGTGCGTAGTGGCGCTTTTCGGTCTCGTACTCCACGTGGGAGATGTTAATGGTGATACCGCGTTCCTTCTCTTCCGGTGCCTTATCGATGGCATCGAAAGCGAAAGACTTGTTAGCCTCTGGGAACTTGTCGGCCAGAACCTTGGTGATAGCCGCGGTGGTGGTGGTCTTACCGTGGTCAACGTGACCAATGGTACCGATGTTAACGTGCGGCTTGGAACGCTCGAACTTAGCCTTCGCCACTTTGTGTCCTCCTGGACTTCTCGGTGGCTACGACTTTACGCAGCCACATGGTTTTCTATTACCGCCACACTGATTCCCGTTTTGGATTGAATCCTTACAGGGTTCGTGTGACTTGCTTACTAGATGCCGTTGACACCTGTTGGCAGCCAAACGACACATGCAGCTATTAGCTTACACGGTTTTGGCGCCATCCGGTAACGGCCAGCACACCGCATCCTACGCGAGGTTCTGAAGAACTTCAATTTGAGAATGCGACCTGCGTGGCCCCTACCGGGATGTGCAATACAAGACATTATTGCGTTGCACAAACCGGGGTGGTTAGCAGCTGCAACCCGAGGTCGCAGCTGCTTGGGCGTTGATCCAACTACCCTTGCTCAAAGCGCATGCTTTGATTAGGAAGCGGAGTTTCCACCGCGATCTTCGATGATCTCAGCAGCTACGTTCGTTGGAACTTCTGCGTAGGAGTCGAAGACCATGGAGAAGTTTGCACGGCCAGCGGTGCTGGAGCGCAGGTCACCGATGTAACCGAACATCTGGGACAGTGGCACCTTCGCGCGGACAACCTTAGCGCCGGAACGATCTTCCATTGCGTAAACCTGACCACGACGGGAAGAGATGTCACCGTTCACGGTACCCATGTACTCTTCTGGGGTTACAACTTCCACGTTCATGATTGGCTCGAGCAGTACTGGCTTTGCCTTTGCAACTGCTTCCTTCAGCGCCTGGGAACCAGCGAGCTTGAAGGCCATTTCGGAGGAGTCAACTTCGTGGTAAGCACCGTCAAGGAGGGTGGCCTTGATGTTTACCAGTGGGAAGCCTGCGAGGTAACCGTACTGCATTGCATCCTGGATACCTGCGTCAACGGATGGGATGTATTCCTTAGGAACACGACCACCGGTAACGGCGTTCTCGAATACGTAGTTCTCCTCGGAACCTTCTTCTGGCTCGTATGGCTCGATGGAGATGATAACGCGAGCGAACTGACCGGAACCACCAGTCTGCTTCTTGTGGGTGTACTCGAGCTTCTCGACTGCCTTGCGGATGGTCTCGCGGTAAGCAACCTGTGGGGCACCCACGTTTGCCTCAACCTTGAATTCGCGACGCATACGGTCAACCAGAACATCCAAGTGGAGCTCACCCATGCCACCGATGACGGTCTGGCCGGTTTCTTCGTCCAGCTTCACGGTGAAGGTTGGGTCTTCTTCAGCGAGCTTCTGGATAGCGGTACCCAGCTTCTCCTGGTCAGACTTGGTCTTTGGCTCGATAGCAACTTCGATCACTGGATCCGGGAAGTCCATGGATTCCAGGATGATTGGGTTGTTTGGATCACACAGGGTGTCACCGGTGGTGGTTTCCTTCAGACCGATGAATGCGTAGATGTGACCAGCGGAAGCCTTATCGACTGGCTGCTCCTTGTTGGAGTGCATCTGGAAGAGCTTACCGATGCGCTCCTTCTTACCCTTGGTGGAGTTGCTTACCTGCGCACCGGATTCTACGGAACCGGAGTATACGCGCACGTAGGTCAACTTACCGAAGAATGGGTGCACAGCAACCTTGAACGCCAGAGCGGAGAATGGCTCATCCTGGGATGGCTTGCGGGTGAGTTCCTTCTCTGCGTCAGAAGCGTCGGAGCCCTTGATGGAACCAACGTCCATTGGGTTTGGCAGGTAAGCGATAACTGCGTCCAGCATTGGCTGGATACCCTTGTTCTTGTATGCAGAGCCACAGAATACTGGGTAAACCTCGGAGTTCACGGTGAGCTTGCGGATCTGTGCCTTGAGCTCATCAACGGTGATTTCCTCACCTGCGAAGTAGCGCTCCATGAGCTCTTCGTCGGACTCAGCAACGGTCTCAACGAGCTTCTCACGGTATTCTTCAGCCTTTTCCAGCAGGTCAGCTGGGATGTCGGTCACGGTGGCTTCGGTGCCGATTTCGGTTACACCTGGCCACATGAGTGCCTTCATTTCCAGCAGGTCTACCACGCCGTCGAATGCGTCTTCTGCACCGATTGGCAGCTGCATAACCAGTGGGGTTGCACCCAAACGTTCAACGATGGTCTTCACGGTGTAGTAGAAGTCTGCACCGAGCTTGTCCATCTTGTTTACGAAGCAGATACGTGGAACGTCGTACTTGGAAGCCTGGCGCCAAACCTGCTCGGACTGAGGCTCCACACCTTCCTTAGCGTCGAACACGGCCACTGCACCATCGAGAACACGCAGGGAGCGCTCCACCTCAACGGTGAAGTCAACGTGACCTGGGGTGTCGATGATGTTGATCTGGTTGTCTTTCCAGAAGCAGGTGGTAGCTGCGGAGGTAATGGTGATACCGCGCTCCTTTTCCTGCTCCATCCAGTCCATGGTGGATGCGCCGTCGTGGGTTTCGCCCACCTTACGGTTGATACCGGTGTAGAAGAGGATGCGCTCGGTGGTGGTGGTCTTACCAGCATCGATGTGCGCCATGATGCCGATATTGCGAACCCTCTTCAGGTCCGTCAATGCTTCAAGTGCCACAGGGATTCCCCGCTCGTTTCAAATTATGCGACTGTGAGCAGCCGCGAAGTGTTCAAATACATGATCTATTTTGCCACGATTCGTGGCAGTGTGCCTGTTCAGGAGGCGCCCAATCAAGCGTGATCAACGTTGATGGGTGATAGCTGTTACGCCAATGAAGAACTGGTGCGCGCAAACGCTCCAGTTCTTCGGGCTATTACCAGCGGTAGTGTGCGAAAGCGCGGTTAGCTTCTGCCATCTTGTGCGTGTCTTCACGACGCTTCACAGATGCGCCAAGACCGTTGGATGCATCCAAGATCTCGTTAGCCAAACGCTCGGTCATGGTGTTCTCACGACGCTGGCGAGTGAAGGTAACCAACCAACGCAGTGCCAGAGTGGTGGAACGACCTGGGCGAACCTCAACAGGAACCTGGTAGGTTGCGCCACCAACACGACGGGAACGAACCTCGAGTGCTGGCTTGATGTTGTCGAGAGCCTTCTTCAGGGTGAGCACTGGGTCGGTGCCGGTCTTTTCACGGCACTGTTCCAATGCACCGTAAACGATGCGCTCTGCGGTGGACTTCTTACCGTCAAGGAGAACCTTGTTTACCAGCTGGGAGACGATAACGTCGCCGTATACTGGATCCTTTGGCAATGGACGTGATGGTGCTGGACCTTTACGTGGCATGAGTCTTACTTCTCCTTCTTCGCACCGTAGCGGGAACGAGCCTGCTTACGATCCTTAACGCCCTGAGTATCGAGGGAGCCGCGGATGATCTTGTAACGAACACCTGGGAGGTCCTTCACACGACCGCCACGAACGAGCACCATGGAGTGCTCCTGGAGGTTGTGACCCTCACCTGGGATGTATGCGGAAACCTCGATGCCGGAGGTAAGGCGCACACGAGCAACCTTACGAAGTGCAGAGTTAGGCTTCTTTGGAGTGGTGGTGTACACGCGGGTGCACACACCGCGGCGCTGTGGGGAGCCCTTCAGCGCAGCGGTGGCGACCTTAGCGGTCTTGTCCTTACGGCCCTTGCGGACCAGCTGCTGAATAGTTGGCATGAACCGACTTTCTTGTTTATCTGTAATGTCCGTTTCCCGGTTATGTTCAGGCAATTCGTTTTTAAACGTGCATAAGCCCGTCAGCCGCTTTCGCTGGCCTACGGGGCAAATATCATCCACTCAGGAGCACGCTCATCTACGAAATTGCTTGGCCGGCACCATGTGCACACACAGGTTGGCCATGTGGTTTCGCGGATCAGAGTTGAACCGGGATGACCCTATAACTGGGACTAGCAGCTAATGCTACCGCACACGCCGCAGCAGTCCAAATTCTCCCAGGAACATCTCCCCCAGAACGATGCCCACTTTTCGCAGATTACTAACCCGCACGCGGGTGGTGGCGAGTTGCCGCGGAGGTGTGGCGGCAAGTTTATCGAGCAATGCCGTGTATAGCTGGGTGGCGATCGCTACTGCCAGGCGGGCATCGCGTGGCAGGCCTGCTGTATGCGCTCGTGCGGTAGCGAGATCCTCACGAATTGCGGCGATGAGCAACTCGTTTGGGGCATGGTCACTCTCCCGGCCGAGTTCGACGTCGAGGTATGTGCGGCCGAGTAGCCTGGCGTCGAATCCAATATCGCGGAGGAAGTTGATGTTCTGAAATGCCGCACCCAGCGCCCGCGCACCTGGCTCAAGCTCCGCCGCCTGCGCCGCATCGACAAAGATATGGCAGCACATCATCCCGATCACTTCGGCAGAACCATATATATAGTCTCGCAAGGTTTCCGGGGTATGAGTAATCCCTTCACAGTCCATCCGCATGGAACGGAAGAAGGCGCGGACTTGTTCCGCCTTTATCCCCCGACGCCTCGCCATCTCCCCATAAGCTTGCACGACAGGATTGGGGCTGAAGGTGCGTTGTGGGGCGGCGAGGATTTCTTGCTCGAAGGCGTTAAGTTCCGCAATGATCTCCTGCGTGGTGAGCCCATTAGCGGATGCGGTGCCGTCGACTATTTCGTCAGCGATTCTCACTACCGCATAGAGGCTGCGGATGTCATTGCGGCGTTGCGGGCGAAGAAACCTGGTCGCGAGGGAAAAGCTGGTGGAGTACGTGCTAATGACCGCCGTTGAGGCCCGAACCGACATGCGCAAATAGGCAGACCGTGGCTGGTACTGGGGGCGGAACTTGGTCATAGCGATAGCGTACCGCATGCCCAAATTCGGACCCATTCTTTCCTGACTGTCTTCGCGCAAGTTGATTGTGATCTAAACATATATAGTTTTATGCATAAACAGTGCTACTTGCAGCACCAAGCAACCCAGGGGTTACCCCCGTCACATACACGCATGCTGGGAAAATGCAAGAGCGGCAACGAAATGCAGAAGTTGAGTAGCAGGTAAGCACATTTCAGTGTTACATATCACATGTACCTGAGATTTGTGGCCCACCTCCTCCCTGGAAGCCGATGCACTCCTCCAAGTCCTCCCACAGAAGTGCAATCCTCAACAGCACATCAAGGCCGGAGCGACCACCACAAACCGATACAACCTGCCCACACGTTTGAGAGGAACGTCAATGACAGACCCACACACGACGCAACGCGCCACCAAAACGCGAAGCAAGCGACACTTCAAGACATACGCAGCCCTAGCAACTTCCACAGTCATGGGAGTTACCTTCCTCACTGCTACCAGCAACTCGCACGCCCGCACCGTCAGCGTGCCAATGAGCTTCCAATGCCACCTCACCGACAGCAAGGGCCTCGCCGGTGGCATCTACGAAAGCAGCATGCTGGGCATGAATGTCGTCGGCGAAATCACCGCGCCAGAAACCGTAACCGCAGGTGAATCGTTTGACTACAAGCTCTCCTTCGGCCGCGTGGACATGTCCGACTCGCTCTCGGTCAGTGGCATTAGCGCCGGCATCTCCGGTGCGTCTCAGCTGCGCCTCCTCATGGAAAAGCCAGCTAACGCATCCAACCTCCAAGTTACCCAAACCGGTGGCGACGCAGGTGTGAGTGTCAGCGAAACCGGCAAATACTACCGCCTCGGTGGCGCCTCCGATACGGACAAGTGGGACCTCAGCAACTCCGGCCCATGGGGCCACGGCGGTTGGACCGCAACCAAGGGCAACGGCCGCATCGGCTTCACCATGCCAGACCTCAACGTCAACATGACTGCCGACGCCCCAGGCACCATTGCCCCAACCTTCGCACAGGGATCTGCACAGGCCAACTCGCCAGAGACCATGCTCTCCCTGTACGCCACTGTGCAAGCCCCAATCGTCGGTGAAGTCAAGGCAGTTGTGCGCTGTGCACCATCACCAGGCACTCGCCTACCATCCGTCCGCGTACTCGCTGCCCCAACGGCTAGCGCATCCGCGATCCAAGTTGCTCCAGTTGAAGCCGTAGACCTTGGCCAAAAGGCCCGCGTCACCGCAACGGTAGACTCCAGCCTGGGCGGCCGTCTCGCGAACGCCAACGTAGTCTTCAGCCTGGACGGACAAAACGTCACGGCCACCACCAACCAAGACGGCGTGGCAACCGCGGAAATCACCACCACCCAGACCGGCGAGCGCACCGTCACCGTATCTTCCGGATCGGTATCCGCAACCACCACTGTCATGGTGAATGAACTGGAACAGCAGGCAGTGGACTCCGTTGTGATGTCCCCAGTTAGCGACGTCGAGCTCGGTGGCAATGCAGAACTCACCGCCACCGTCACCAAGGACGGCCAACCAGTAGCCGGCCAGCCAGTGGCATTCAACCTCGACGGGCAGCAAGCTTCCGGTGTAACCAACGATGCAGGTGTAGCAACCGTCACCCTGCCGGCAACCATCGTAGGAACCCGCACCGCACGTGCACTAGCCGGTTCCGTTGCAAGTACTACCACGGTGAATGTCACCTCCAATGGCGCCCCAGCAACCGGCACCTACGTTGGGCCAACCGCGATCACCTCCCTCATCGCCAGCCCAGATTCCGGCATGCCAGGTGATGAAGCGATCATCGCCACCACCCTGGACCAGCCAGGTACCGGCAAGATTCAATACTTCCTCGGCGAAACGTTGCTGTCCGAGCAACAAATCACCGATTCCGCAGAAGTCGACGGCCGTATCAGCATCCCAGAAGGCGCTGGTCCACACACCATCACCGCACGCTTCGTCGATGCACAAGGCAACGTCCGCACACCGGACAACACTATCACCGTCACCACGGAAAGCAACGTCTTCAACAAGGCCGGATCCGGCAAGGAAGAAGGCGACATCTCGCAGACCAAGGTCCTCAAGGTCAACAACGCTGAACCGGTACGCGACACCGACGGAGTAGCCTTGGTGCGCCCAGGCGATACCGTCACCTACTACGTCCGCACCCAGGAATCCAGCTCCAGCTTCATTCGCCATATGGGCCTGAACCCACCAAAGGGCTTCACCTACGTGGAAGGCTCCGGCGATCTCGAAGGCGAAGGCGAACAACTGGTTGACCGCGGCGGCGTATACGTTGGCCCAACCTCCAGTACGTGGCCAGAGTCCAACGCCGAGTGGAGCAAATTCAACATCACCGTCGATCCGGAATACCGTGGCTTCACCACCACCGGTAGCTACAGGGCTACCTGGCGTGCCCTGACCATCTCCTACAAGGTGCCAGAAACCGCAACCGCAGGCGACTACCAGGCACAATTCGGCCAAAAGAAGTACAACGGCAAGATCCTCGGCCTGTTCGGCAGCGACGTATACGTTGGCCTCAGCAACGGCCCTTCCGACAGCTCCCTGAAGGTACGCGTACAACGTGACGAAACCGCACCAGAGGCACCGGCACCAGTATCCACCGACGCCATCAGCATCACCGGCCCTGACACCGTAGCCAAGGGAGATTCCGTTGAGCTGGTTGCGCGCCCAGTGAATGCATCCGGGGAAGCAATGCCTGCAGGCACAGCTGTCCGCATCAACTTCGGTACCCAGGTCGCAAACGGCGTCGTGGGCGAAGATGGCACGTTCACCCACACCTTCACGGCCACCGAAGCCGGCGCAATCCGCGCATACGCAACCTCCGACGAGGCTCAGAACTCCACCACCGTCAACGTCACCGAAGATGCCGTAACACTCCAGGACATCCTCGTCGACGGCCCATCACAAGGCACCGTCGGTGAAACAATCACCTACACTGCTGTTGCCACCGGCTCCGACAACCGCCCACTGGCCAACACGGAAATCACCCTCGACTTCGGTGAAGCAACCCACACCGCAACCACCAACGACGAAGGTGTAGCGACCTTCAGCTTCGCCCCAGAAGCAGAAGGAACCGTGCAGGTCAGCGCACGTTCCGGCGAAACCACTTCGCTGAACACCGTCACCACCGTCATCGCACCAGCACCAGCAAAGGCAACTGAACTGGAAGCAGAAGCACCGGCAACTGCAACCGACGGCGACAACGTCACGTTCACCGCGAAGGTACTGGACCAATACGGCCAACCATTCGCTGGCGAAAGCGTCACCATCACCTGGACCGGCCCAGCAGGCACCACCGGCGAGCAAAGCGTTCAGACCCGCGCAGACGGAACCGCCAGCGTCACCGTAGAAGGCGCACAAGTAGGTACCTACAACTTCACGGCTGCAGCGTTCGGACAGCAAGCAACCGCAAGCACCACTGTAGAGCGCGCAGTATCCGTAGCAACCACCCTCGTGGCAGAAGGCACCGCTGAAGCAGAAATTAACACCGACGGAACCTACACCGCCACGGTCACCGACCAATACGGTGCACCGATGGCCGGCGTCCCAGTGACCTTCCAACTGGGCTCCGGCGGCGGCGAAGTGGAAACCAACGCCGAAGGCAAGGCCACCTGGTCCGCGAAGCTGCCTGGTGTGCCTGGAGAAGCTGAAATCACCGTCAGCGCCCGCGGTGTAGACACAACGCAGAAGGTCACCACCACCGTCCTGCCGATCGCAGTCAATGATTTCAAGGTGGAAGGCCCAGCCAGCGTTGAAGTTGGACAAGAAGTGACGCTTCGGGCTTCTGCAAAGACCCGCGCAGGCGAACCATTCGCTGGACTGCAAGTCACCATCAAGGACGCCAACGGACGTAAC
>JBHAQQ010000074.1:0-13445 GCA_041830435.1 Corynebacterium sp. | reverse complement strand
GGAATTGGCGTTGGTGATTGGGGATGCGCGTTTGGCACATGATCCGCTGCGGAATCAGCGTCGGAGTGTGCTTGTGGGGGCGCTGCTGAGCTTGTTGATTGCTGGTGGAGCGGTGATGATGGGGTTGCTGCGGCCGGCACCTAGCCTTGATGGGGAGGTGGTTGTAGATGAGCACGGAAGCATGTTTGTGCAGTTGGGGGAGGTTTATCATCCGGTGGCAAATGTGGCGAGCGCGCGGCTAGCGCTGGGGTATCCAGCTGAGCTTACGCGCGCCACTGCCGCCCAATTGGCGGAAGTCCCGCAGGGGCCGAGTATTGGCATCGCGGCGGTGCCAACGCTTGATCAAGCCGAAGCTCGTAGCTGGTTCGTGTGTGATACCACCGGCCAATCCACTGAGGGGCCGGTTGCGGTGGTTGCCCAACCTCCATCCGCGGCTGAGGAGACTGGAGGTCAGCGGTTGCCGGTGGGGTCGGTGTTGGTTGACGATGGGCAAGGGTTGTGGCTGCTGCAGGGGAATCGCAAAACGCTGGTTGAGGCGAATGCGCCACATGCGTTTGGAGTGAAACCTGTGCGCGTGACGCAAGCGTTTGTGCAGCAATTTGCGGCTACGCAACCAGCTCAGCTGCCGTCCGGCCCAACCGGGTTGCCGGAACCTTTTCACCATGCGGGTGAACTATTTCGTTCGGGGGATCGCGTGTTTATGACGCAGCACGGTGGGGTTGCGGAGCTGCAGGGCGCTAAGCAGCAGTATGCGTTGGCGATTGCGCGGAGTAACCCTTTGCCGGTGGCGTTGCATCACGTAGCGGCGTTGCCGCAGGTGGAGGCGTTCCCGATGCTACCCGTTGATGCACCCGATCAGGAGGCGGCTCATACCGAAGGGCGGGGGACACTGTGTGTTGGCGAGGCAGCACCAGAGCGTAGCGGCCAGTTGGTTCTGGTCGAGAACGTGGCATTGGAGAACGCATTTGTTGGCCCGAGTGGTTCGTCGCCAGTTGCGTCAGAGCGCGGGTTACATGTGGTGGACCAGCAAGGAGTGCGTTTTGATGTAGGAAGTAAGGAAGCATTACAAGCACTTGGATTTACTGATCCAGTGTATGTGCCGTGGCGAGTGTTGTCGCTGTTGATTGATGGTGGAATGTTGAGTGAGGAATTAGCTCGCTCGACGCTGCCTACCGGTGCGGATAATCCATAGCAGCCAGATCACCGTCAGCATGATCGCGGTGAGCCCAACCACCGCGAATGCTGGTTCTGTGGTGGTGACGGAAACCCGTTCCACCCGGGAAGCTTGCGTGTGCACGGGTTGCTGCCACGCAAAGCTCGATGGAGGGTGCTGCATTGATTGCAGCTGCTGGAGGCTTTCGTCGCCTCCATTGCGGATGTGCAGCGCTAGATCAACCGCCCGTTGCACATCCAATGCGCGCAGTGGCTCGCCGGGGCGCTGTGGAACTTCACCACCGGGGATGCTCGACGCCAACAGAATGGTTTCCAATTCCGTGGCGGTGGCTTCCGGCAAGATTTCCTTGATTCGGGCGGCAGCACCAGCAACTTGAGGTGCTGCAAAGCTGGTTCCCACAAACGGTTCCGGTCCGCCCACAATTGTGTGGATTTGGTGCGGTGCAACTTCCAGCTCTGCGGAGACAGGCCCGCCATGCGCAAAGATGGCGGCGTGCTCCGAGTGCGCTGCATAGGCGGCTGGGTGAATTTCTGCATCGTCGAGTGCCCCAACGGCGAGTACTCCTGGAAGCGATGCGGGAAACGGTTGCTCTTCTGAGGCACACTGCCCACTATTGCCCGTTGGTGCGACAAGCAGCGCTCCCGTGTCGAGCACCCGTTGCACGGCGTCTCTGAGTTCGAGTGTGTCTTGGCAGGCCACCATCGACACATTGATGATGCTGGCGCCGTGTTCTGTAGCTCTATCCAACGCCCGCACCAGCGTGGCAACGGTGCCTACGGGTTCATGCGGGTGTTCGCTATGCAGGATCGCTTCCACTTCCGCGCCGGGTGCAACGGCATGGACAACGCTCGCCACGACGGTACCGTGCAGGTGGCAATGAAAGCGATCCCCTTGGACACCCGGTGCAGATGCTCCCGTATCGATCACTGCGACTCGCACACCATCACCAAGAAAGGGCGTGGTTTTGTGTGGTTGTGCCGCAATTGGCAGGGGTGCGCCTAGCTGTGGTGCCTGGCAATTGTCAGCGCCACTTGTGGTGATTTGTTGTGGAACCACAGTGGCTTCTAGGGCGTTGATTTGTGGGCTGAACTGGTGTTTCAGGCTGGCTGTCAGGTTGTTTGCTGCGCGGTGTTTCATGTTAGGTACCATGCTGTTTTCCAAGCGTTGCATCATGCTTCGTGGCCGCCCATCATCCGATTCCGCGGATGGCAGCAAACACACCAACGAGCTGCAGGCACAGTGGCGTTATTGCGCAAATCGCCAGCATTTCTAAAACATCCAGCACGCGACCAACCAGTGGCGACTTGATCCGCAGCGCCGGCAGCATGAGCAACACCAAGCAAGCTGGGCCCCACGGTGCAGCGAACGCAATCCACAACACAACGAACCCAGCCATAGCGCACAACGCAGTTGCGTGAATTGGGCGGGTACTGCGTGCCGTCAAACCGACCAGCGCTACACAGCCGCACAGGGCAGTCGTCCACAACGAATGCTGCTGACCAAAGGGGGCAATCTGCACCACGCAGGCGCACACCACGATGCACAACCCAACCACCAAACTGGAATGGATAGCCACCACATTTCCCGCTCGGGATTCCACCGGGTCGGTAAACATCCCCGTAGCAGGGACTTTAGGTAGCGGAATTCTTGCCAGCGCAATAGCAATTTGACCAGCAAACATGAGCGTGACAATCGCCACCAGTAGCGTCAAGGGAGCCTGGAAATTCGCCAGCGCAAAGATCACGAGGGCCCAAGCACCCACCCGGGCCACCCCACCATTCCACAAGGCCAACGCTGCCAGCAGACAAGCGGCCGCGACATTGCACTGCAAACCCACCCCAAATGCCACAATCGCCGCTAACCAACCAAAGCGACGATCATGCAAACTCGCAGCACTGGCAAGGACCGAGGCCGCCATCCCCACACCAACCGTGACCCATTGGGACACCTCCCACGAGGACGGTGAATGCCAAGCAATCGGCGACCAAATCGGTTCGCGATTCCACATAAATACCGCAATGATTGCCGCGAACACCCACAGGGCAGGACTCTTGGCAACTGGGCCGGATAGTTCTTGTACGGCGTCGACAGGTTGAACCTGCGGTGAGATCACATCAAGCGTGAGCTTCTCGCCGGGGCCCACACCCGCATCGCTCAACGATTGATCCGGCGGAATGATCCCAACCGCACGGCTAAACACCCACTGCTGGCCAGGTTCCACATCCTCAACCAAATGCGGGATAAGCTCCGCAACGGGTACTGAATCGGCAATCGCAACATGCAATGTGGATTGCTTGCGTGGAATAGCAATACTGACAGCGAGCACAAGTTCCCCCTTGACGAGATGTTGAAAGTTTTCGTGTCCCCAAACACGACCCCTGAATTTCCCACGATTGGGATGTGCCCAACAGCTTAGCGCAGCAAGCCGATGCAAGCACAGGCTTTTCGGAAACATCCAGAAAATTCCACGAATCTGTGGCGCGGGTGGGGAAAGCGTGGCATATTGGGGTCATCCTCGGGGACACAGAGGAACAACTAGGGGGAGGGGTTAGGTATGCAAACGCAACCGCCACCGGCCATGCCGAAAGATAAACAACCATTTGCCAAAATGCTCATGCCCGCCATCATGGTGGTGGCCGTCATAGGCATGATTGCGGCCATGGTGCTCACAGGAGCGGGACGTTCACCAATGACGTTCATTTTCCCGCTCATGATGTTGGGTTCGATGGCGATGATGTTCTCGCCAGGGACAAACGTCGATGAGGTGCGGCGATCCTTTCATCGCCATATCGACGCCGTGGTCGACGGCCTGCAGCGCAAACGCCGGGAACAATTGTCGGATATGGAAGCGGAGTTGCCACATCCGTCGAGCCTGTGGACGCATATTCGCTCCGGGGCAGAAGTGACTGCCGCGCCAGGGATTGTGCGCGTTGGCACAGCCGTACAGGCACCGCGTGATGCGTTGGAGATTCCCGTTAATGACCCGCCCGAAGACCTTGAGCCGGTCAGCGCCATGAGTTTGCGGGAAGTGGCAATTCGCTATGCCACCATTGAGGCGCCCGTGAGCATAGACATAGCTGGATTTCATTGCGTTGTGGTGGTTGGCGACGGCGCTGCTGGTTTGGTGCGCGCGATGCAAGCACAATTGGTCATGCAGGATCCAGCGGCGTTGCGGATTCTCGGGCCGCATCAAGAATGGTTGCCGCATGATGGGCCGCGAACGATTCGATTTGTCGACGGTAGTTATCCCGTAACGTCGGGTTGTATTGTCACTCAACCCAATGAACAGTGGGTGCAAGCGGCCAGTGGTCAGGGCTTGTACCTCAAAGCTGATGGGGACGATGCAGGCCGAGTGTTGTCAGCCTGGACGGTTGACGGGTGGGTGCCGTTTGGGGTGGCCGATTCACTCAGTGAAGTGGAATTGGCGATGGTTTGCAGGTCGCGTTCCCAACTGCGAACATCGACGTCGCTGCTGGAGCTTGAAGGTGGGGATTTGCGTGCGCCGATTGGGTTTGCGGGCGCGCCTGTGTATCTCGACATTAAAGAATCGGCAATGGGAGGTATTGGTCCACATGGGTTATGTATCGGGGCTACCGGAAGTGGTAAGTCGGAATTACTGAAGTCCATTGTGGTGAGTTTCGCACATAACCACAGTCCGCAGGAGCTGAATTTCATTTTGGTGGACTTCAAAGGCGGTGCGACGTTCCTAGGTTTGGAACGCCTCCCGCATACCAGTGCGGTGATCACCAATTTGGCTGATGAAGCCGGACTGGTAGAGCGCATGCGGGATAGCCTCCTGGGGGAGATGCACCGTCGGCAGGAACGGCTCCGGGCAGCTGGGCTAACTACCGCGTGGGAATTTAACCGGGATTACCCAGGACAAATGCCAGCGCTGTTCATTATCGTTGATGAGTTTTCGGAGTTGCTGTCCGCTCGTCCGGAATTTGCGGAAGTGTTCGCCGCGATTGGTCGGTTGGGCCGGAGTTTGCGGATGCACCTACTATTGGCTAGCCAGCGGTTGGAAGAGGGGCGCTTGCGGGGGCTGGAATCGCATTTGAGCTACCGCATTGCGTTGCGGACGTTCTCGGCGGCGGAATCGCGGGCGCTCATTGGTTCCACCGAAGCCTACGAGTTGCCGTCCACACCGGGCGCGGCGATCTTGTCAGCTGGGGTGCAGCAACGATTCCAATCCGCCTATGTTTCAGGTCCTGAGGTGCCGCAGGATCAGCGTCTGGTACGACCACTCGGCGCGACAGTGGATTCCACGGCCACCACTTTGGAGGTGGTTGTCGAAGCGCTCGCTGGGCCAAATCAGAACCCGGTGTGGTTACCTCCGTTGCCGCAGCACCTGCAGGCAGCAAGCGTTATGCATCGGACGCAAACGCCTGGGGTTGCGTGGATCGGTCTAGAGGACAAGCCATTTGAAGGGGAACAGGTTCCGTACGCGGTGGATATTCGCCGTAAGCATTGGATCGTTGTGGGCCAGCCACGGAGCGGCAAAACACAGGCCCTTAAAGCGATTATTGCTGGTCTGTGTCTCAGCACACCGGGATTAACGGTGTATGTCTGTGACCCAGGTGGGTCTTTGCAGACCTTGCAGCGTCTCCCGCAGGTTGCGGCAGTCGTGGGTGTGCAAGACCTACCGAGGCTTTTAGACGAAGTGGAATTGACCACGGGCCCACGATTGCTGGTGATGGATGGTGTGGACCAATTGGGAGATGAGGAACAGCGGTTCATTCGCTTGGCGACCACCGGTCTTGAGCAGCAACTGCATGTGGTGGTGACGTCGCTGCGATGGAATTTGCGGCCAAGTTTGCGCGATGTCCTCACTGGCCACATTGAGCTGAAGATGAGTTCCCTTGATTCGGTGTACCGCGATGCGCAGAAAGCATTACCAGATATCGCTGGCCGTGGGGTTGGCCACCACGGCAAACATATCCAGTGTTGCCTCATTGGTGGGGAGGATATTTCCCATATTCAACAGGTTTCCTTGGAGCGTGGTGAGGAAGAACGAAGCATGCGAATGTTGCCATCCTCCATCACCTTCGACGAGCTGGTCACCTTGGAACCAGATGCGGCACAAACCGGAGCATTTGCGATTGGCGGCCCGCGGTTGGCCGGGGTGCACTGGGATTGGGAACGCTTTCCTCATCTCGTGGTCGTTGGACAATCGGGTGCGGGTGCCACCACAGCGTTGCGCAGCGTAATACACGGACTGCAACGGCAACAACAATGGAAGCAGCAGCACAGTCATCCGGATGGCCAAGAGATGGAAATCCTGATGACCGACACGCGCCGGGGCTTGCTTGGATTGCCAGGGTACGAGGTTGCAACGCAATTCCGGGATCGCTTGGAACAGGTTTGCGAGGAGTTGCGTGCGCGGATTCCAAGTGCAGATATTTCGCCGGAACAGCTGGCCTTGAAGAATTGGTGGTGTGGGCCGGAGTACTTCATCGTGGTTGATGATGCCGATGTGGATCCGGGGTTGGATGCGCTGGTGGATTTGCTGCCATATGCAGGTGATATTGGGTTGCATGTGGTGGTGGCACGTCGTTCGGGGCAATTTGCGCGGCAGATGTACCAACCATTGATGCAGGCAATTCGTGACCAATCGGCGTGGTTGTTGTTGTCTGCTCCTCGCGAAGATGGCCCAATTGCGGGGCAACGATTGTCACTGTCTGCGCCGGGCCGGGGAGTATTCGTCCAGAAGGAACCTTGGGCGGTGCAAGTGGTACGCGGCGGTGAGGTGACCGGCAGTGCCGACGCTAGTGGGGAGCGACAGGAGGCAATGGAAGGAGAAGCACGTGAAAACGCTTGAGCGGGGAACGCTGGCGGGGGTGCAGCAGCAGATGAATGTGGTTGCGCGTGCTGTTGCCTTGCAGGAATCCGGTCTGCTGGTGCAGGGTCTGGATGTTATTGATCTCAGCACTGGTGAGCAACACCATGCGCAAATTCCGCAAGAATTGCGGCAAATGGCGATGGGGGATGGGGACTATCTGATGTTCCGCGGCCCTTCGCGACATGAACCGTTTTGCTATGGTGCCGCCCAGGTTGCGCACGCTGTGAGTGCAGATGATGCGTCTGTTCGGGAGGCTGTGGACCTTCCATATCGGCAAACAGGCTTAAGTTTGACCGTTTTGGAGGCGCTGGATGTGGCAGTCAATGCAGCGCTGCGCGGGAGGATGAACAATCCGGAGTGGGCTGAGGTGAATCCTCCGGAGGCGCGTTTTGCGTTTCCGTGGGGGTTGGGGATTGCGGAGCCGGATGTGCTGGTTTCGGGTCTGCATGCTGGTGCTGTGGCGAGCTTTTTGCGTGACCGTGGCAAGCGGGCACGGGTGGTGCACATTGATCAGGCGTTGAGTATTGCTGCAGATTTGGATGATCTTCCTGATTTGTTTGCGCATGATGCCAGCTTGCGCTTGGAGCCGGTTCCGTCTGCGCAGCGGGTGAGTCCGGAGATGCGGCAGACCTTGTTGGATCGCAGAATCAAGCGCGACCGCGGGCAGGGGGATGAGCAAGAGGGTGGAATATCCAAGGCGCTGTTGCAGGTGTCGTCGGTTCGTTTGCCGGCGATGACTCGCCGGTCAAAAACTCTGGCTGTGTTGGCGGTGGGCAGTGTGGTGATGTTGGGAGCCGCAGTGGGAGTGAGGGTGGCTGCTTCGATGTCGGAGGATGAAGCGGCGACTGTTGCGGCGGATGCTTCAGCGGCAGCTACCGCTGTGCCTGGGGCTGGCGAGGAGTTTATGCCGGATCGACGCCCGCGTCCGACTACCGATCCTCCGCAGGAGGCACCGGATGTGGCGCCTCCTGCAACGCACGGAGGCCAGGGAGCTGAATTTGCAAATCCGAGTATTGCCGGCTCGCTGCGCGAGCAGGTGAGGCAGCCACGAGCTGTGATTCCTGTGCGTATTGATGTGCCTGGCTGGCAGCGCGTTGGTGCCACGGATAGTCGTGAGGAGTTCTTGGGAGCAGATCCCGATATGCGAATTTTGGTTGCCGCGAAACCAACGCCATTGGAAAGTCAAGAGGCCTTGGACCAGGCGGTGATCACGGCTATTGGGCAGGCTGGGGATGGTATTGAAATTTCCGGTACGCAGCCAGTGCGGTATCGCGAGGTGAATGGGACGCAGCAAACTGAGTGGACAGTTCGTTTGGTTGATGGGCATCAGATTTCCATTGGTTGCCAGGTTCGTGAAGGAGCTGGCGAGGCGGAAAGTACCCCGCGATTGACCGAAGCCAGGGCAGCGGATTGTGCTCGTGCGGTGGACACCGCGGAGGTGGATCATGAAGCCTATTAGGGGCCAGTTTGGGGGCGGCGTTGAGGAACGAAAAGTGGACCGGCAACGTGGCGCCAGGGAAATATTGCAAGTTTTTCAAGCAATTGTGAACCTTTTCATCGTGCGTGGGGTGTAACACAACAATGCATCGTGTTCAGCGTTGCGATTCAGCTGACATTGCTGTTCGCAGCACACGCTGTACTTGCGTCACTTCCGGAAGGGCTGTGGAAGTAGAGCGCCGAACCCATGCAGGATCAGTACATTTTCAATGATGCAGACAAGAAAGCTGCAAACGAGGGGGAACAATGAGTTTCAAAACTGATGTCGCAACCATGACCCAGGCGGCAAGCAATGTAGACAGCATCAATGGGCAGGTGCAAGGTGAACTGACTCGCGTTCAGGGGATCGTGGAAGAAGTTGCGGCGTCCTGGAAGGGGCAGGCACAGGCCGCGTTCCAAGGGCTGATGGAGCGGTGGAACGTGAGCGCTAAGGAGCTCAACGATGCCTTGATGAGCATTTCGGAAAACATCCGGGCGAATGCGATGGCATTCGACGATGCAGAACTGACGAACGCATCCGCGTTCCAGCAGTAGTGAACCAATCCACTTCGACAATCACACAGGAGAATCCAATCCATGATTCAGTACAATTTCGCGGCAATTGCACAAGCATCCGATGACATCAATCGAACCAATGCAAATATTGATCGGATCTTGGGGGACCTCAAGAGCCAACTGCAACCATTGGTAGCGGAATGGGAAGGCGAATCTGCCACCTCCTACCAGGCGGCCCAGGCCAAGTGGGACAAAGCAGCAGCCGAACTCAACCAGATCCTGGGGCAAGTAGCGCTCACTGTCCGCCAGGCCAATGATGCAATGAGTCAAATCAATACGTCGGCGGCTCGTTCCTGGGCATAGCCGACTGACCAGATGTGTCCACATCTGTGTCACCGTAGGCATAGGTTCGGGGTTCACCAGTGAAGCGGCTCTCCTAGGTACGTGAACCGGTCCAAGGCATACCGGCGACCTCCAAACGAACTACCAACGTTCCAGTACGAGATCCTGCCAAACTGATTTGAATCCATCGAACCTGTGCCGTAATATTTTTCAGGTTGCATGCCTTAGGCATGGTTTGCGGGTCACCACCGGCCGCCGTAAACATCATCAACTCTGGCTGGCAGTTCCAAGAAGACCAAGGAGTCCCACGTGGCTACTTTCCACCCAAAGGCTGGTGACGTTACCCGCAAGTGGTATGTCATCGACGCTACCGATGTGGTGCTTGGCCGTCTTGCTGTAACCGCAGCTGACCTGCTGCGCGGCAAGAAGAAGCCATACTTTGCACCAAACGTTGACTGTGGCGATCACGTCATCATCATCAACGCTGACAAGGTACACATTTCCTCGAACAAGCGTGATCGCGAGATGCGCTACCGTCACTCCGGCTACCCAGGTGGCCTGAAGTCCATGACCCTCGGCCGCTCCCTGGAGCTGCACCCAGAGCGCGTTGTGGAAGAGGCAATCCGTGGCATGATGCCACACAACAAGTTGTCTCGCGCTTCCCTCAAGAAGCTCCGCGTATTCGCTGGCCCAGAGCACACCTTCGCTGCTCAGAAGCCAGAGACCTTCGAGATCAAGCAGGTGGCACAGTAATGACTGAGTACAACGAAGAAAACTACACCGCAGCAGATGCAGTGAACGAAGAGTTCGTTGCAACCATCGGTGATTCCATCGCTGTAGAAGCTGAAGAAGCAGTAGAAGCTGCCGCACCAGTTATTTACGAAGGCCCAATCCAGACTGTAGGTCGCCGTAAGGAAGCCGTTGTACGCGTACGCCTCGTACAAGGCTCCGGCCAGATCACCTGCAACGGTCGTACCCTGGAGGACTACTTCCCGAACAAGCTGCACCAGCAGCTGATCAAGGCACCACTGGTGCTCGTTGATCGGGAGAACCAGTTCGACATCGTTGCAAACCTCACCGGCGGTGGCCCATCTGGTCAAGCAGGCGCATTCCGCCTCGCAATTGCACGTGCGCTGAACAAGTACAACCCAGAAGAGCGCACCGTTCTCAAGAAGGCAGGCTTCCTGACCCGCGATGCTCGTGCAGTAGAGCGCAAGAAGGCAGGCCTCCACAAGGCACGTCGTGCCCCACAGTACTCCAAGCGCTAAGCCAACAGAGTACCCGCCCACTGGCCTCCACCACCCTGGAGAGCAGTGGCACAGCGAAAGCCGGAACCAAACAACCGTTTGGGGCCGGCTTTCGGCGTCGAATACCTCCAAAACACCACGGTGGGCAACAAAAGCACACACCCCAAGCCGTGTAACATAACGAACATGGCAAAACTCTTCGGAACAGACGGCGTACGCGGCCTGGCAAACCACAAACTCACCGCACCACTCGCAATGAAACTCGGCGCAGCAGCCGCACGAGTCCTCGTCGCAGACCGCGAAAGCACCCAACGACGCCCACAAGCCGTCATCGGTCGAGACCCACGCGTATCAGGAGAAATGCTCACCGCAGCTCTCGCCGCAGGCATGGCATCCCAAGGCGTAGACGTCCTCGACGTCGGTATCCTCCCAACCCCAGCAGTCGCCTTCCTCACCGACGACTTCGGCGCCGACATGGGCGTCATGATCTCCGCCTCCCACAACCCAATGCCAGACAACGGCATCAAATTCTTCGCAGCCGGCGGCCACAAACTCGACGACGACCTCGAAGACGCCATCGAAGCAACAATGCTCGAACTGCCTGAAACTGGACCAACCGGCGCAGCCATCGGCCGCATCCTCGACCAAGAAGAAGACGCCCTCGAACGCTACCTCGCGCACCTCTCCGCATCCGTCCCAACCCCACTCGACGGCATCCGCGTCGTGGTTGACTGCGCCCACGGAGCAGCATTCCAAGCAGCCCCCGAAGCCTACCGCCGCGCAGGCGCCGACGTCATCGCCATCAACAACACCCCAAACGCCTTCAACATCAACGACGGAGTAGGCTCCACCCACATCGAAGTCATCCAACAAGCCGTCATTGAACACCACGCCGACCTCGGCCTCGCCCACGACGGCGACGCCGACCGCTGTCTAGCAGTAGACTCCGAAGGCAACGTCGTCGACGGTGACCAAATCATGGCCATCCTCGCAGTAGCGATGAAGGAAGACGGCGAACTGAAGAAAAACACCCTCGTGGCAACCGTCATGTCCAACCTTGGACTGAAAATCGCCATGAAGGAACAAGGCATCAACATGCTGCAAACCAAGGTGGGAGACCGCTACGTCCTCGCCGAACTCCGGGCAGGGGACTACTCCCTCGGTGGCGAACAATCCGGACACCTCGTCATCCCAGAACACGGCACCACCGGCGATGGCACACTCACCGGCCTGAACCTCATGGCCCGCATGGCACGAACCAACAAGCCACTCAGCGAACTCGCATCGATCATGACCGTCCTGCCACAAACGCTTATCAACGTACCAGTGTCGGACAAATCCAAGATCATGAGCGACGAAAACGTCAAAGCAGCAATCACCAACGCCACCGAAACCCTCGGAGAATCCGGTCGGGTATTGCTTCGCCCATCCGGAACCGAAGAACTGTTCCGAGTCATGGTGGAAGCGGCTGACTCCGATACAGCACGCAAGATCGCAGGCCAGCTCGCAGCAGTCGTAGCAGCGGTATAGTCACCGCAATCTGGACAAAGGTTCACACGCCTCGCAGAAAAGCGAGAACGTGTGAACCTTTTGTTAATCAGTGGAGTTCAATAGCGTACGCAGCAGCAACGTTTCGATGCTGGGCACAACGAGATATGCAATTGAACGAAAATATCAGTACACAAGGGGGAGTACATGAGCATTGGCGGAATCCTAGGGCTCGACGTACAAGGGGCAATTGGTCAGGCACAGCAAATGCAGGCACTACAGCAACGCTTGGCCACAACAATGGACAGCGAATATACCCGGTTGCCTTCGGCCTGCTTTGGGGAAGGGTTAGCGGCCAAAGCCGAATACCTTGCTGAGCTTCTTGAGGAAGCGCAACGCATTCGATTAGCGCATACACAACGGATCCAGGAAGCATGTGAAGCAGGGGAACACCTGGCGGAGCAAACGGATCTCCAGGACCACACTAACAGTGAAGGCCTCAACGCGAGGTAGAAGCAAAAGGCATAATCGAGGCCATTGCCTGGTTTTGCAGGGGGAAGGTAAGCAATCATGAGTAAAGCAATATTGAGTCTGCTGGGTTCACTAGGAGCCCCAATCAGCGGAGCGCGTGCAGCAGACGCGTTTGCAGACGGGGTGAACCTCACACGCGTAGGGGGTTGGGCACAAGGACTCGGGGCAGCTGCAGACATCGTCTCGCTGGCCAATAGTGGTGCCCAATTGTGGAACCTCTTTTCCGATATTGGAGGGGGAGCGCCGCAGGCCGCGATGCAAGGGGCAGCTGAGGAACAACAAGAACACGAAGAGCGGTGGCAATGTGCCATTGATGCAGTGCAAGCCTGCGGCGTGAGCTTGGAAACGATCCTCAAGGAGGCAGAGTCCAGCCTGTGGCTGTGCGGCCTGCAGGTGGCGGCAACTGTCACGGCAGCCCGTCTTGCTGCCCCAGGACCACAGACGGAGGTGCTGGTTCGAGGAATCCTGGTAGCTGCCGTGGAACTGATCGTACAAATCTTGGTCGCCCGGAATGCTGCGATGGAACAATGCCTGGATGCAGCCATTGCAGTAGCGGGGGAAGCTGCACAACCAGGGAAGTGTGGCACGGCAGTGGCCGAGGGCAACGAAGCTGTGGTGGTTGCGCCTGACCGCTGCGATGCAGCACTGCCCTCAAAGGAACAATGCGTTTCGCCAAAACCTGTCGGAGAGTCACCGACGCCCCCGGCGCCAGTGGCTGTGCAACCGGCAGAGTGCCCACCGGAAGTTGCACAAAGCCCTGTTCATGCTGGTGGTAGCGTTGCCGGGCAGGGCAGTGCGGCTGGTAGTGCACTTGGCACTGCAGCGGGTGCTG
>JBHAQQ010000073.1:0-10199 GCA_041830435.1 Corynebacterium sp. | reverse complement strand
ATGCGCAAGCGCAGCCGTTGCAGGAGTTGGCGTCGGATCGTCCACGGATGATGTTTTTGGGGCGCTTCGATGAGCCACGGAAGGGGTTGGGGGTGTTGCTCGACGCGCTTCCGATGATCCTCGACGCCGTACCAAACGCGGAATTGCTCATCGCAGGTGGAGGAGATACCGAGGCGCTGTGGCAGCGGATTCGACATAAGGGAATCTCGGTTACTGAAGGTTTGCCGTTTGCTGGGGAAAGTGAATCTTCACGGCAGGCTTCAGTGCGTATTCTGGGTAGGGTCTCCGAAGAGGTCAAGGCCAGGGCGCTACAGAGCAGCGATGTTTATATAGCGCCCAACACGGGCGGGGAGAGCTTTGGCATCGTATTGGTCGAAGCGATGGCTGCGGGAGCTGCCGTGGTGGCCAGTGATATTCCGGCATTTGCAGCTGTTGGGGACAATGGCGGGGCTGCTGCGTTGTTTGCGAATCATTCCAGTGAAGCATTGGCAGAACAAGTGATCTCCCTGCTTATGGACTCGCATCGTCGCGAGAAATTGATTGCTCAGGCGCGATTGCATAGTCAACAATATGATTGGTCGACGGTGACTGACGCAGTGGAACGCGTGTACGAAACCGTTTCCATTCCCGGTCGTAAGGTGCGCCTCACATGACACACAATGGCATTGAACAATACATGGTGGTGATTCCCTGGTGGACGGTAGTGTGTGTGCTTCTGCTCCTGGTTTTCGTGGTGAATGTGGCCACGGTCGCTGTGGGGACTGCACGGCGGCTGAATCGGCTGCATATTCGTACGGACAGTGCGCGACAAAGCTTGGAGGCAGCGTTGGATAATCGCGCGAATCTCCTCATGACTTTGCAACCGGATCTTCACCGCCAGGCGAGCAAGCTGACCAATGTTGTGCTCCGAGCCGATGACATGAGTGCACGGTCGATGCAAGAGATTCAACTTCTGGATCTAGTCAACGATGAGGTGTTGGCACACAGCATGTATCAGCAAGCCTGCACGCGGGTCGATTTGGCGGCTCGTTTCTACAATGAAGCAGTGACAGCAACCTTGGCACTTCGTCAGCGAAATTTTGTGCGGGCTCTCCGATTGGCTGGAACAGCGCCCTTGCCGGAATACTATGAGGCGCACATGGCGGAAGATACCTCCTAGACGGAATAATTCAGGTCCTGTGAACAGGTCGCGGTGTGGCTTGGTCAAAAGAATCCGTGCCGCAAAGTTGTGCCCAGGATTGCTGCCATTTATTAGAATGATGAAGATGCGCTGGCCGGTTTTCGGCAAGGGGTATTGCTAGCGATACCGCGATGCGCGACGTAACAATACCGCGATGCGCGACAAAACAATGAAGGGTGAGAAGCGATGGAAAATCCACAAACTCCGGCGTCTCGTCGCATGGTTGAAGTGCTTCACTTGGAACAAATCGACCGAGATATTTTTCAAGGTAGCGTGATTCCTTCGCTATTCCAACGAACGTTTGGTGGTCAGATCGCTGCCCAATGCCTTGTGGCGGCCACGAAGACTGTCGGGCCTGAGCACGGTGTGCACTCGCTCCACGGGTATTTTGTAGCGCCGGGGCGGCAAGATCGTCCGACGGTATATATTGTCGACCGTATTCGGGATGGGCGGTCGTTCGTTTCTCGATCCGTGAAGGCCATCCAGGATGGTCAAGCGATCTTTATCATGCAAGCCAGTTTTCATATCCGAGATGACAACGGCCCGGAACACTCTGACACGATGCGTGATGTCCCTGCTCCGGAGGAGGTTGTGCCCGACCCGGACTCGTATAGTCCAGTCCGCCGCACGCTGATGGAAGAGTGGAAGGACTGGGATATCAGAATCGTTCCGCAAGATCACTACGAACACAATAAGTACACTGCGTCGCAGCAAGTCGTGTGGTTCAAATACAAGCATCGTTTGCCTGATGAGGACACTATCCACATGTGTACGTTGGCCTACATGTCAGACATGACGTTGCTTTCCGCGGCCCTTGTGCCTCACCAAGCTGATGGGCCGTTTCAAGAGGCCAGCCTGGACCACGCAGTATGGTTTTTGCGTCCATTTCGCGCCGACGAATGGCTGCTATATGACCAAGTTTCCCCGTCAGCTCATGCAGGACGTGGGCTCACACAAGGGCGAGTGTTCAACCAAAACGGGGACTTGGTCGCAATGGTGACCCAAGAGGGCTTGACGCGGACGATGCGTGACAAGTCGGAACCTCCGTTCCCAATCTCCATCACGAAGAACTAAGCTGTTACATTGGTATCAGCAACGTGCGGTAATCAATGAACCGTGTGAATGACAAATAAAGGTAGAAGGTAGATAATGGCCGGCCACTCTAAATGGGCAACGACGAAGCACAAGAAAGCTGCCAACGACGCTAAGCGCGGTAAGGAATTCGCGAAACTTATCAAGAACATTGAAGTAGCGGCGCGTACCGGTGGTGGCGATCCATCAGCGAACCCAACCTTGCAGGACGCAATTACCAAGGCTAAGAAGTCCAGTGTTCCGAACGACAATATTGAGCGTGCGCGGAAGCGCGGTTCAGGTGAAGAAGCTGGTGGTGCAGACTGGGAAACCATTATGTACGAAGGCTATGGGCCAAATGGTATTGCCATGCTCATTGAATGTCTGACGGACAACCGTAACCGTGCTGCAACTGATGTCCGTACGGCTGTGAACAAGAATGGTGGAAACATGGCCGATCCAGGTTCTGTTTCTTACTTGTTCACTCGTAAGGGTGTGGTTGTTCTCGATAAGGGGGAATATACCGAAGACGACATTCTCATGGCTGTGCTTGATGCCGGCGCTGAAGAAGTCAATGACTTGGGTGAGAAGTTTGAGATCGTTTCGGAAGCAACCGACCTCAATGGTGTACGAGATGCACTGGTAGCTGCCGGAATTGAATATGACTCCGTGGAGCCTGATTGGCGAGCATCGATGGAAGTTCCTGCTGATGCTGCGACGGCGAAGAAGGTCTTTGGACTCATCGATGCGTTGGAAGACAGCGATGATGTGCAAAACGTTTTCACGAACATGTCATTGAGTGACGAAGTCTTGGCTGAGTTGGAAGACTAGCCAACGGGGTTGCAGAGCCGGTTTTGCAGGGCTGGTCTTGCAGTGCCGGTCATGCAGAGCCGCTGTTTACAAATAACACCGTGTCAACCGAAGAATCGGTAGGCACGGTGTTTCGCAATTGGTGGTATTTAGTTCTTCAGTGCTTCGAGTGGACTGCCAAGGTTAAGCAGAACTAGGAACACTACGACGAGTCCAATGAGTGTTACCAGTGCAGCGAGCAGGGGCTTTTGGGTGTACCAAGCCAGGATGCGTTCGAACACGTTGGCCGGTTCTTCAGCGGCTGGTGGAAGAAAGCGCCAATCTGCCTGGAGGAGACCGGCCCGTTCGGTGGCCCGTTCGAAAGGAATAGTTGCAAACGGGATCACAGCCATGATCAGGCCGGTGAAGCCGCGCCCAAAGCTCCACTTGTTGTTGATCCATACGATGACTGTGGAAACACAGAACAAGAGGAATCCGAAGCCGTGAATTCCACCGGTAATTGGCACAACCGCAGGTGTAATGCCACTGTATTTCAAAGCCATTCCGGTGAGTAGCCCAGCCCAAGTGACGACTTCGATGAGGGCGGCAATCGCATAGAGTTTTCGTGGGGTGAGTCGTTGCATACGATTGAGTGTACGCCTTTTGAGTTTTCATTGAACTACTGGCTTGACACTGCAATTTCATTCAAACATATGTGCTAACTCTATGTTAGGATTGCTGGCGATGACTGCCAACGCAAGGACGCACCGTACCGAACATTCACACGAGACGAGCACGCCAAGCTCCCGTGTGGATGTCCGTGGTGGTTTGCAGAGTTTGGCAGGTATGCGGGTAATGGGTATTGATCCAGGGCTGACTCGCTGTGGCTTGTCTGTCGTGCAAGCTGGAAAGGGGAGAGCTGTCTACCCAATCGCCGTTGGCGTGGTGCGTACCCCGGTTGATGCCCCGCTAGAACAACGGCTTCGGAGGTTATCTGATGCTGTCAATGAGTGGATGGATCAATATCAACCAGAGGTGATCGCCCTCGAGCGTGTGTTTGAACGCTCTAACGTGTCCACTGTGATGAATACGGCCCACGCTTCCGGGGTGCTCATGCTTGCTGCTGCGCAACGAAACCTTGATGTCTTTATGTACACTCCGAGTGAAGTGAAGAAAGCAGTGTCGGGGAATGGTCGCGCGGACAAGGCTCAAATGACCAACATGATCACAAGAATCCTTGGCCTTTCGGAGCCGCCGAAGCCAGCGGACGCTGCGGACGCGTTAGCCTTGGCGGTGTGCCATTGTTGGAGGGCACCGCTGAATGCAATGTTGAGGCCGCCAGGGGCGCGCGGCACAGAAACACAAGCACAACCCGATTGGAGTATGCCTCGATGATTGCTAGTTTGCGAGGAATAGTAGTAGACAAAACCCTGGACTCAGTTGTTATTGAGTGCGCAGGTGTTGGCTACCAATGTTCCGCTACGCCGGAAACGTTGGCGCAATTGCCGGTTGGTCAAGAGGCGTTTGTATTGACCGCCCATGTCGTGCGTGAAGATGCTCAATTGTTGTTTGCCTTTGTGACTCCAGAAGAGCGTGCAGCGTTTGGAATTTTGCAGACGGTATCTGGTGTAGCAGCAAGAATCGCGCTGGGAATCCTCAGTGTGTTGAGTCCTCAAGAGGTCGCTACGGCGGTACAACAACAGGATGTCAAGACTTTGCAACGGGCCAACGGGGTAGGGAAGAAGCTTGCCGAACGCATGCTCCTGGAGTTGAAAGATAAGGTAAATGAATTGGGCAGTGGAGCAACGCTATCCGCACAGTCCCCCCAAGCAATCCCAGATGTCACTTCCGCCGCAGTATCGGATATTGTCGTGGAAGGTCTCGTGGGATTGGGCTTCCCAGAAGCAAAAGCACAACAAGCCACTACAGAGACGTTGCATGCATTGATGGAAGCTGGCCAACCTATTGATGATGCTTCGGTTGTGCTTCGAAAGGCGCTCACGGCATTGAGCAACAAGCGCTGAGCCCCAGGATAATAGGACACCGACATGAGTGATATCGAGCGGACTGAATTTCAACTCCCGGACGCCGCACAGTTCGGGGGATTTGCGGCGTCGAGTAATGGGAACGCCATTAATCCAGATCTTAGCGCTGGCACCATGCCAGGGGACAATGATGTGGAAACCTCGCTCCGCCCAAAATCCTTAAATGAGTTTATCGGGCAACCAAAAGTGCGAGCTCAGCTCGACCTGGTTCTGGGAGGCGCGCGAAGCCGCGGTGTAGCACCCGATCATGTGTTGCTTGCCGGTCCACCAGGGCTTGGTAAGACCACCATGGCGATGATCATTGCTCAGGAATTAGGTTCTTCATTGCGCATGACTTCCGGACCGGCCTTGGAACGTGCCGGTGATCTTGCTGCGATGCTGTCCAATCTGATGGAAGGCGACGTTCTCTTCATCGATGAGATTCACCGTATTGCCAGGCCGGCAGAAGAAATGCTGTACATGGCAATGGAGGATTTCCGCATTGATGTGATTGTTGGAAAGGGCCCCGGCGCCACCAGCATTCCCATCGAAATCGCACCATTCACCCTGGTGGGCGCAACAACGCGAGCTGGAATGCTCACCGGACCCCTCCGCGACCGGTTTGGGTTCACCGCCCAAATGGAGTTCTACGACATTGAAGATCTCACCAAAGTGGTGACTCGAGCAGCTGGGATT
The DNA here is from genome assembly GCA_041830435.1 of Corynebacterium sp. GTDB lineage: Bacteria > Actinomycetota > Actinomycetes > Mycobacteriales > Mycobacteriaceae > Corynebacterium. Next base: position 4,439 of record JBHAQQ010000073.1, on the reverse strand, counting down.
TTGCAAGTAGATATCACCCCAGATGCAGCGAAAGAGATCGCCTCCCGCTCCCGAGGTACTCCGAGAATCGCTAACCGCCTACTCCGTCGCGTCCGCGATTTCGCCGATGTCAACGCAGATGGAACTATTACTACCTCAATTGCCCAAGCGGCGCTGGTGGTATTTGACGTTGACGAACGAGGCCTCGACCGACTTGACCGAGCGGTACTCGACGCCCTCATCCGTGGACACGGAGGAGGACCAGTAGGGGTAAACACCCTTGCGGTAGCAGTTGGCGAAGAACCATCAACAGTAGAAGAAGTGTGCGAACCGTACCTCGTCCGCGCCGGCATGATTGCGAGAACGCCACGAGGCAGAGTAGCTACCGCCGCAGGGTGGCACCACATCGGATTGCAACCACCACCAGACGCGATTGGTGCAGAGCAACAACCGGCAGAATAAACAACCCTGAGAGTTTTGTGGCAAAATTACAAGAATGGAAGCCATCATTTTGCCACTACTGGTGATCGTATTTCTCGCAATCCCACTGCTACAGATGCGCAAGCAAAACAAACAGCTCAATGACATTCGAGCGTTTCAAGCGCAGATCGCTGTGGGCCAACGGGTGAAGACCACATCCGGATTGTTCGCCACTGTTGTTGCACTCAACGAGGATCACGTGCGCCTCAACATCGCACCCGGCGTGGAAGTCGAATGGGATCGCGCTGCGCTGCTCCAAGCATCAGAACCAACAACGGGCCCTGCAGTCACAGAACACACCGAAGGACAGCACTTACCAGAAACCCACGGCCATGACCGTGCTGAAGGGGCTGCCGAATAATGGCACGACGCACGACCTCATCGAGGACCGAGCCAGGAAGAAAATTCTGGCCGATACAAGCACTCTTCATCTACACCATCATCATCGGCATCATGGTGCTGCTCGTTGCCTTCACCGGCAACAAGTCATTCAGTTCAAAATTGGGCATTGACCTCCAGGGAGGCACTCGCGTCACCCTGGTTCCCCAAGGTGATCGTCCAAGTGCCGACCAACTGGCACAAGCACGAACCATTTTGGAGAATCGCGTAAACGGCATGGGTGTCTCCGGAGCGGAAGTGGTCGCTGATGGATCAAACCTCGTCATTACCGTTCCTGGCGATGACGCCAGTGAAGCGCGAAGCCTTGGCAAGACATCCCAATTGCTTTTCCGAGCAGTATCCGACCCAATTCTTCCGGGCCAAGATTTCCCAACCGTACTCGGAGACATGGCAAACCGCTGGGTGGAAGTAGGACTCACCACCCCAGAAGAAGCACAGGCGCGCATCGATCAAGTTGCGCAAAATTGGGAAACCCTTGGCATCACAGAGCCGCCAGCAGAACCGCTGAACGTCACCGCCAAGAACCCAGCGCCAGCGGCCACTGACCTTGAAGAGCAAGAACGACGCGAAGCACAACTCAGCGTCATGCTGGAAGATAGGCAATCCACAAACCCAAGTGTGCAGAATGCCGCCAGCGTGCTGTTGACCTGTGGACTGGTCGACCCACTTGCCGGCGCCGATGATGCTGCAAAGCCATTGGTCGCCTGCTCGCCACAAGGACCAATGCTCTTGGAACCCGCACCATTGTTGAGCGGAGAAACAGACACCGAAAACGGCAAGCGCCTCACCGGCAATTTGATTGATACAAACTCGCAAATCACCGGTGGCTTTGATCCGAATTCGGCGCAAATGGCAATTACATTCCGCTTCAAGACCGGTGCAGCGAATCCAGGCGGTGAAACTTGGTACGCTCTCGGACAGCAGCAACTCAACAAGCAAGTTGCCATTGTCCTGGACAGTCAAGTGATCTCCGCACCGCAAATTATTACGCCTACTCCACCGGGCGAAATTTCGCAGATCACAGGTCAATTTACTGAACAAGAAGCGACCGAACTAGCAAACAATCTCCGGTACGGTGCGTTGCCAATCAGCTTTACCGGTGCAAATGGCGAACCTGGTGGAACGACCCAGACGATTTCGGCAACCCTGGGATCGGCGTCGCTCCAGGCTGGTCTCATTGCTGGTCTGGTCGGCCTGGCATTGGTTGCACTGTATTCCTTGTTCTACTACCGCGGTCTTGGCCTGGTAGCACTGGTTTCCCTGGTTGCAGCCTTTGCTATGACCTACCTAGCGATCGTGCTGCTGGGACGCTGGATTGGATACAGCCTAGACCTAGCCGGAATTGCTGGATTGATCATCGGTATTGGCACAACTGCCGACTCATTTGTGATCTACTTCGAACGCATCAAGGATGAAATCAAGAACGGTGGCACCTTCCGCTCCTCGGTCCCTCGTGCATGGGATCGGGCCAAGAACACCATCATTACCGGCAATATTGTCTCCCTCATCGCTGCCGTGATTCTGTACTTCTTGGCAATCGGAGACGTCAAGGGATTTGCATTTACCCTCGGCCTCACCACCATCTTCGATATCGTCGTCGCATTCCTTGTGACCGCACCACTGGTGATCTTGGCGTCGCGAAAGCCAGCGCTTGCTAATCCTCGCATCAATGGACTCGGTTCAGCATTCCGCGAGGCAGAACGACAATACGGCCGAAAGGTTCAACACGGAGGAGTATTCGTGTCAGACCAGCAACCCCAATCAGTAGCAACTGCAACTCCAGCCGCAATCAGCACACCATCCGTGCAGGCGGCTACGGAAGAGGAGTCCCAGAAATGACACAAGTAGCAACCTCAGCGGACAACTCAACCAGCACCCATACCGTGGCACCTCACCGCTCCTTCTGGGACAAGCTGTACAACGGTGAAGGCAATTTCCAAATTGTTCCACGCCGCAAACTGTGGTTTGGCATCATGGCTGCAATCGTCGTGATCTGCGCAGGTGCAATTGGTATCCGAGGATTTGACCTGGGAATTGATTTCGTCGGTGGAACCCGGATCTCCCTACCGCCGACAGCCTCCACATCAGAAGAGCGCGTCGCGGACGTGTTTGAAGAAGCAACGGGATTGCCTGCCAGTGGCATTCAAACAGTCGGTACCGGAAACGCCCAAGTCATTGAAATCAACGCACCACGACTGACCGAAGAACAAATTCGACAAGCCCGAACCGCGCTTTTCGAAGCATTCCAACCGGTCAACGCCCAAGGCGAAGTATCCTCCGACGCGATCAATGACTCAACTGTCTCCGAATCTTGGGGATCATCGATCACCCAACGCATGCTGATCGCGCTCGGTGTGTTCCTGGCCTTCGTATTTGGATACATCACGCTGCGACTTGAACGCGACATGGCTATCGCCGCTATTATCTGTCTGCTCGTAGACCTGCTGGTCGTTGCTGGACTCTATGCCATAATCGGGTTTGAAGTTTCCCCAGCCACCGTCATCGGTCTGTTGACCATCTTGGCGTACTCCCTGTACGACACGGTCGTCGTGTTTGACAAAGTGCAAGAAAACACCGCAGGTCTCTTTGCTTCGCGCAGAGCAACCTACGCGGAACAGGTCAACCTTGCCGTGAACCAAACCATCATGCGTTCCATCAACACCTCCATCTTCTCGGTCGTGCCGATCGCTTCACTGCTGATCATCGCCGTTGGCTTGATGGGAATCGGTACGCTGAAGGACCTCGCACTCGTACAATTCATTGGTGTCATCGCCGGTACGTTCTCTTCCATCTTGTTCGCATCTCCGTTGCTCGTGACGTTGAAAGAACGCGATGCCAAGATTCGCAAACACACCAGTGAAGTATTGGAATCCCGGAAACGGGCAGCAACCGCCACAACGTCGTTCCAGGCCGATGGAGAAACTCCACGCCAGCGGACAGTTCAAGCGCCGGTTATGCACAGTGCAAACGTCCAGGAACCGGAGCAACACCCTCAACCAGCTCCAACCACTTCACCTAGCGAAACCAACTCCACCTCGACAACGCCGAACACCTTGCAACCAGGTCAACAATCGTGGCGGCCAGGCCGCTAACAACAGGATTCCTCATGATCTCTCAACCTCGCACCCGCCATGCGCAGACTCGGGCGAAACGCATACTCGCCGGATGTGCCGCCACATTCCTCGCTGCCACAACTCTTATCGCTTGTGGGCAGGAAGAAACCATTGAAGCACTAGCCGATCCACAATTTGGATACGCTATCTCAAAGCCCATCCTCACCACCAATGCCGGCACCGCGCTTGGCGTAGCGACCGACGCCGCCAAAGTATCCGCGCGACTCTACCCAGGCGCATACATCGCGGGGCCCGACGGGCAACTCCTTCCAAATACTGACCTCGTCACCGCAACACGCGCCGCGGACGACCCTCGTCGAGTGGACTATGTCATCAATGAGAATGCGGCATTCTCCGACGGAGTGCCAGTGGCTTGCGAAGCATTTCAGTTGGCCAACGTAGCCTCCTATAACCGGGAATTATTCGGTGCCGACATGCCCCTGTACTTCCAGGTAGAACGCATTGACT
>JBHAQQ010000072.1:0-2614 GCA_041830435.1 Corynebacterium sp. | reverse complement strand
GTCACATAGCGCTTGGAACTGTGCTTCATGTTTCAGGAGCACGAGCCAGTCGGAAATGGCTAGGGCTTCCCGGAGCCAAAGCCCGCGGACCGCCAGGCTCAGCGGTGTCACGGGAACTTGCTGCATGGCCCATTGCATCACCCCGGGGTTTCGCAACTCGAACGCTTTCGCACCAGTTGAACCGACCAGATCACGACCTGCCGGCCCGAAGCAATCCGTTTCGGTAGCAATCGTCGCTAGGGTACGCAACGCCGCTTGTGTCGCCGGCAAAGTGGGATCAATTCGCGAGATTCGATGATTCATGTATTTGGCACTTCCGGATGGGTGATGTCTTCATCATCAATGACGGTGGGGGCGGCAGCAGGTTGAATTGCATATGTAGCACTGCTACCCAACTGCAGTCCGCGGGCCGCTTCAAGCCGCTGTGCGCGAGCAACCGCTGGTTTATACATTTGCCGTTCCCGCCGATCGCCTTCGCCGGGATCATTTGCCAAGAGCACTGCCACCCATGGAAGGGGAAGGGAAATCAGCACAATGATGACAGTTAGCCAGTGATTATGCGTCCACCACCAGGCGAGCCCACTAAGAACAAATAGGGGAATACGCGCAAACTGCAACCACGCGTAGAGGCGTCGCCTCTTATTCCAACTGTCAAGCGGATCAGGGCGAGCAGAAGTGATTAATTCAACCGAATCGCGTTGATTGCCTGCAGCCATATCACTAACGCTAGTACCAATGTGGAAAAAGTGACAGCCAAAGGGCATGATAGGTACTTGTGAGTACACCAAGCACGACAACAATTGAGCGCCCAGAAGTCCATACTGACTCCACAACGCAAGATGACACTCCAAAGTTTTTTCACTATGTGAAAAAGAACGAGATTGTAGAGTCGGCAGTCATGGGCAATATGGTGGTAGCGCTGTGCGGTGAGACGTTCCCAGTACGCAAACAAGCAAAACCAGGATCTCCGGTGTGCCCAGACTGTGAGCAAATCTACCAATCGCTTCGGAAACGCTAACACCAACTGGGGGAGAGTGTCATTCCTATTTCTATGGACCGCCTTCGCCTTTGGCAGCGAGAGGCGTTGGAGAAGTATGTGGCCGAAGCGCCACAGGACTACATGGCAGTGGCAACGCCAGGTGCTGGCAAGACCACATTCGCATTGACCATTGCACGCATGCTGCTGGACAACCGCACTGTTGAACGCATCGTGATTGTGGTCCCTACTGAGCATTTGAAGGAACAGTGGGCACAATCGGCACAAGGTATGAACATCGGTATCGACCCGAACTTCACCAATAGCTCAGCTTTCAATTCCGCCTTTGATGGGGTTGCCGTCACCTACGCCCAAGTCGGGATGAAACCGTCCAAACACTACCAAGTTGCAACAGCCCGAAAAACCCTCGTCATCCTCGACGAGATTCACCATGCCGGCGATGCCCGCAGCTGGGGCGACGGCGTACGCCTCGCTTATGCCGACGCAACGCGCCGTCTAGCCTTGACCGGTACGCCGTTTCGCTCCGATGATTCACCAATCCCATTTGTTCGCTACCACGAAGTCCCTGGTGGCGGACTGGAATCTAGTTCCGATTACACCTATGGCTACGCGGAAGCATTGAAAGATGGGGTAGTGCGCCCAGTGGTGTTCCTGACCTACAGCGGAACTGCACGCTGGAGGAACAGCGCCGGTGAAGAATTCGAGGCTCGACTCGGCGAACCACTAAACGCAGAGCAAACTGCCCGCGCATGGCGGACCGCACTGGATCCCAAAGGCGATTGGATTCCAGCCGTGCTCAAGGCAGCGCACACGCGGCTGCTGCAATTGCGCGAAACCACCCCGGACGCTGGCGGACTGGTCATTGCCACGGACAAGGAAACCGCCCGCGCCTATGCACGAATGCTGGAAACCATCAGCAGCACGCCGGTAACCGTGGTGCTTTCCGATGAAGCCGGAGCCTCGGACCGCATCAAAACATTTTCAGCAAGTCGCGACGAATGGATGGTCGCCGTCCGCATGGTTTCGGAAGGTGTTGACGTTCCGCGCTTGAGTGTGGGTGTGTATGCGACAAGCTCGTCCACACCATTGTTCTTCGCACAGGCCATTGGCCGCTTCGTGCGTTCACGGCGCCCAGGCGAAACCGCGAGCGTCTTCCTGCCATCCGTACCGGTGTTGCTCGATCTCGCATCCAAGATGGAGAAGCAGCGCAATCACGTGCTGAACAATCCAGACCGCCCGAGCGATGGCCTTGATGACGACCTATTGGCACAAGCTAACAAGGAACACAACGAACCGGGAGAGGAACGCGGCTTCGAATCCGTAGGTGCCGAAGCCGAACTGGAAGCACTGATCTACGACGGATCCACCTACGGCACAACCACCCTGGCAGGGTCAGCAGAAGAACAAGACTACCTGGGACTTCCAGGATTGTTAGATGCTGAACAAATGCGTACGCTGCTGCAGCAACGGCAGAAAGAACAACTCGACGCGCGTGAACGAGCGCGCCGGGAGGCGGAGCAAGCAGCTCAGAATAACGCGAGGCTGCAAGGCAATAGCGGAGGAGTAGAGGCGACTTCGCAGTCCCTTGCTGGTGGTCACCTCCGTGAAGAGCGTGCT
>JBHAQQ010000071.1:0-2796 GCA_041830435.1 Corynebacterium sp. | reverse complement strand
GTTGTTGAATACATTGGAAGTCGCGTCGCGATTTCCAAGGTTTCATAACGATTTGATTACATCAGCACGCTGAACACCCAAGATAGCACAGTTGAGTTTTCTTGGCAGTCCTTTTGCAACGGCACCGCAGTGGCTACGATTGGAACCATGAGCAATTGGGACCACTACATTTTCGGCACCGAAGCGGCCATTGATTTCTTTGCTGAACTCGAAGACCTCGATGCGGAAGACCTGGTAGAGGCAGTGCAAGACGCCATCAAGTCGGCACTCCACGATAGCGACCTGGGGGAAGCCGACCAGCACGCGGCACTGGCTGCCGCCACTTTGGTGGCTATCTGGAGCGGTGCACCATTTTCTGCCGCAGCATTTGCTGAAGAATACTTCTTCATCCGTGAATTCATCGGCGAAGTAGATGAAGACCTGATTGAAGCGGCTTCCGAACTGCTGGAAGAGGAATTGAGCCGGCTGGATGAGGAAGCTCCGGACGGTTTGGATACCTTTGCTGAAGCCTTGAGCTAATCATCCGCGATAGCATTCATGCTGGCTGTAGCAACTTCGGAAGCTGGTGGAACAACGGGTATGCTGGAGGCAATTGTGTGTATGTCCACACACTGTTGCACTTGAGCTGCATTTACGAAGGAGTAACCCCCGGATATGTCCAACCCACCAGTTGCACAGCTAAGCGTTGATCGTTCTGGCAATCTTGAATACAAGGTTGCCGACCTTGCGTTGGCAGAAGCAGGCCGTCACCAAATTCGCCTCGCAGAGTATGAAATGCCTGGCTTGATGGAACTGCGCCGCGAGTATGAAGCTGAGCAGCCGCTCAAGGGTGCTCGTATCGCTGGTTCGATTCATATGACCGTGCAAACGGCCGTGTTGATCGAGACCTTGGTGGCGCTGGGGGCAGAAGTTCGTTGGGCTTCCTGCAATATTTTCTCTACCCAGGATGAAGCCGCTGCAGCAATTGTGGTGGGCAAGGGTACTCCTGAAGATCCTCAAGGTGTCCCAGTGTTCGCGTGGAAGGGGGAGACCCTCGATGAGTACTGGTGGTGCTTGAAGCAGATCTTCACCTGGGGCGAGGGTGTAGATGCCAACATGATTCTTGACGACGGTGGCGATGCCACGATGGCCGTTATCAAGGGAGCGGAATTTGCAGAAGCCGGCGTCGTTCCTGCCCCAACGGAACAGGACTCCGATGAATACCAGGCGTTCTTGAGGATGTTAGCTCAGGCAGCTACCGAGGACGCAGCGTTGTGGACTCGAGCAAAGGCAACCGTCAAGGGAGTAACTGAGGAAACCACCACCGGTGTCCACCGCCTGTACCATTTCGCGGAGCAGGGAGTGCTGCCTTTCCCTGCGATGAATGTCAATGATGCGGTGACGAAGTCCAAGTTCGATAACCGTTACGGCACTCGCCACTCCCTCATCGACGGAATCAATCGTGCGACCGACATGCTGATCGGTGGCAAGACAGTGTTGCTGTGCGGCTATGGCGATGTAGGCAAGGGTTGCGCCGAAGCGTTGGCTGGGCAGGGGGCGATTGTCAAAGTAACGGAAATCGACCCAATCAACGCACTCCAAGCACTGATGGACGGCTTCGAGGTGGTCACTGTTGAAGATGCGATTTCGCAGGCTGACATCGTGATCACGTCCACCGGTAACTTTGGCATCATCACGTTTGAACACATGCAGCACATGAAGAACCACGCTGTTCTGGGCAACATTGGCCACTTTGATAATGAAATCGATATGGCGTCGCTGCTGCACCGCGATGATGTCACCCGCGTCAATATCAAGCCGCAGGTTGATGAATTTACCTTCCCAGGTGCACACGGTGAGCCGGTGAGCATTGTTGTGCTTTCCGAAGGTCGCTTGCTCAACCTAGGCAACGCAACTGGCCACCCTTCATTCGTGATGTCGAATTCCTTCGCGGATCAAACCATTGCACAGATCGAACTCTTCCAGCATGCAGACAAGTATGACAATGAGGTCTACCGTTTGCCGAAGATCTTGGATGAGAAGGTAGCGCGAATTCACGTCGAGGCCTTGGGTGGAAAGCTCACCAAGCTTTCCAAGGAACAAGCTGCCTACATTGGCGTGGACGTTGATGGTCCATTTAAGCCAGAACACTACCGGTACTAGGCCTGAGGCGATTGAAGTCGCAGCGTTGGTGAGCTGCGAAAAGGATTGGCATGATCATTGCATTTGAAGGCGTCGACGGCGCCGGGAAAAACACGTTGGTGTCCGCTGTTGAGGAAGAACTGGTGGCTCGCCACGTTCCCGTGGCCCGCGTAGGTTTTCCTCGATATGAAACCTCTGCACCAGCGATCTTGGTACAGCGAGCGCTGTACCAAGAAATGGGTGATTTGACCGATTCGATTCATGGCATGGCCAGCCTGTTCGCCCTTGATCGTCACGACGTTGCCGATGAACTTTCGGATCTCGACGCCAACGGATATGTGGTACTCATCGATAGGTTCAGCGCTTCCAATGCGGCGTATTCTGCCGCCCGGGCACACCTCAAGGATGTCGGATCGCAAGACCTGGATGGGGAAGCGCTGCTGCCGGCGGAGCTGAACTTGGCGCAACATCCAATTGTCGACTGGGTGGCGCGTCTGGAGTTTGCCCAACTCGGAATTCCAGTACCTGATCTGCATGTATTGGTGGATGTCGATGCGGAGATCGCCAGCAGTCGGGTAGCTTCCCGCGCTGAGCATGATCCGAATCGTGCACAGGATGCCTATGAACGGCACGAGTTGCTACAAGAAGCCACGGTCCGTGCATATCGAGACCTGG
>JBHAQQ010000070.1:0-3213 GCA_041830435.1 Corynebacterium sp. | reverse complement strand
TGGCCCGGCGCGGGTGCGCACAGGGCTAGGGAGGCTTGGAGATTTTCCAGGGTTTCCACCAGGCGAGGTGGGACAATCATCCATCCCACGCGCCATCCGGTCATGGAGAAGTATTTCGAGAGCGTGCCGATGCTGATGGCTTGGTCGCTGTACGTGCGTGCAGTGGCGGTGGGGCGGCCAAAGCTGATGCCGTGGTAGTCCTCGTCGGAAATGAGGACACAGTTGTTGGCTTCGCACCAGGTGGCGATGCGTAGGAGTTCTTCCGGGTCGATGATGGTGCCGGTGGGGTTTCCGGGGCTGGTGACGATAACCATGCGGGGTGCTTGGCCGGCTGTTTTGCAGGCTTCGAGCATCGCTGCTGTTGGTTGGAAGCGGGTCTCTTGCCCCACGGGCAGGAAGTGGACGTTGGCGCCAAGGGCGGTGAGGATGTTGCGGTAGGCGGGGTATCCGGGGGCGGTGATGGCGACGGTATCGCCGTGGTCGAGGAGGGCAAGGAAGGCGAGGGTGAATGCGCCGGAGGATCCGGTGGTGATGATGACCTGCTCCGGGGTGGTGGTGGTTCCGTAGGTTTGTGCGTGCCAGTTGGCTACTGCGGTGCGCATGCGGATGTCGCCGATGACTTCGGTGTAGCCGAGTGGTTGGGTGAACAGTTCCGCTTGAAGGGTTTCGAGGGCGGGTTGTGGTGCGCCGGTGGCGGGCTGCCCTACGCAAAGCATGAGGGTGTGGTGGCCGTGGGTTCGCCGGCGGTGGATGACGTCCAGCATTTGCATGACCCGGAATGGTTCAACGTGGCCACGGTGGGATGGTTGGAGCATGGTGTTAGCCTAGCGCACGGTTGCGCAACCGGCTCCTTCGTGGGCAAGGAGCCACCGTTTGCGTTCTAATCCTCCGGCGTAGCCGGTGAGGCTCCCGTCGGTTCCGATCACGCGGTGGCACGGCACCAAAATGGATACCGGATTCTTCCCCACTGCTCCGCCCACTGCTTGTGCGGAAAATGGCCGGCCCAGGCGCTTCCCCAGCTGTGCATAGGTAACGGTTTGCCCGAATGGTATGTTCAGCAGGAGTTGCCAGATTTCCTGTTGAAAATCGGTACCTTGTAGCCTGAGCGCTGGCAATGGCGGCATGGGTTCCGGTGAATCCTGGCTGCCAGTTGATTGGTTGAAGTATGCATCTAGCCATGCGACCGTTGCCTGTGCTGCTGGTAGATCTGCAGCGGCAGGAAGCAAACAAACTGTCTGTTCATCCTGTACATGCTGCGGCCACGGTGCGGGTAACGTCCGTCCAGCAAAACGCTGCCCGGCGAACCACGCGCCAGCCAACAGGCCATCCTGCAACGCTAGGGCCATAGGCCCTAGTGGGCTGCCATAATGCACAACCTGCAATCCGAGTTCCTCACTCACAACTGACACCTCACCTTCCCACGTTTCACTACCGCTCAATCCCGAATGCAGATCACTATTGATCCTCACACAAACAAACGGGGCGTGAGTCATGCCATGAGCATAGCCCAACCCTTCACTACAATGGCATCGTCCAAAACCCGCCGGAACAACGACCATTCCCAACACCTCGAATCAGAAAGCGCAAACTCCTCGCATGACTGAACGCAACCCGCGCCTCGCCCGCCTCAAACTGCTCTTCGGCGACGAAGGGCTCGACAAGCTCGAAGGAGCCACAGTCATGGTGCTGGGACTGGGCGGAGTGGGATCTGCCTGCGCAGAAGCGCTCGCCCGCGGAGGAGTGGGCACCCTCATCATCCTGGACCGCGACGTGGTGGAATACAGCAACATCAACCGTCAAGTCCTGGCGCTGACCTCCACCATCGGCCAGCCCAAAGCCGAAGTGATGAAGGAACGCATCCACGACATCAACCCCGACATCACCGTCCATGCCGCTTCCGTATTCCTCAGCCCCCACAACGTAGCGGAAGTACTGGGACAATTCCGCCGGCCAGACTATGTCATTGACTGCATCGACACGATCACCCAGAAACTCGCGGTGTACCAATGGGTAGCAGAGGAAGGTATCAACCTGCTGGCATCAATGGGGGCAGCAAACCGTGTTGACCCAACGCTGCTGGAATTCCGTAATATTCGTCAAACCCTGAACTGCCCAATGTCCAAGGTGATTCGTCTGGAATGCCGCAAACGCCGAATCAAAGGCATCGAAGTGCTGTTTTCTACCGAACTGCCATTCCCTGTTGAGAAGACGGGCGGTAATACGAAAGGTGAGACGTTGGGCTCGATGAGCTACATGCCGCCAATCATGGGGCAAATGTTGGCCGGCAAGGTCATCCGGCAGCTCGCCGGCATGGAGAAAACACCCCGACCACCGCGCCTCATTCCGCTGCCCCCTGCGCAGCAGGAATCCCCGACGAAGGCTGAATAGATCTGCAATGCTGCTGGATAGGTCTGCGATGCTGCTGGATACGCATTTCCACCTGGGCTTTCTGCCCGAGTCCTTGCAAGAACCTTTCCTGGGTGCCCTTGCTGAGCGAAATGTGCGGGTTATTGGGCAAACCCTATTGCCGAGTGAGTTCGCGGCCCGGGCTGGGGCATTCGCGGATACGGAAACCGAGTGCGAGGCACATCCACTTGCTGAGTCGGACTCGCCAGCGAATGGCGAAGCGGAATCACAGCCGGGTTCCGAAGCACGGAAATCGCCTGCGCCCCAGTGGTCAATGGGGTTTCACCCGTGGAATATCGAGTCCGACGACCAGGCTGAACGTGAACTTGCAGTGTTCCGGGAACACCTTCATACAACGCGCTGCATTGGCGAAATTGGATTGGACTTTTACCCAAAACGTCTAGAAACCACACCGGCAGCATTGCAGGAGTACGTATTTCAGGCAATTCTTCAAAGCATTGCCGATGCTGCTGCCAGCGGCGATACCGATGCGTTGCCCTTTGTGTTATCGATTCATTGTGTGCGCAGTGCCAGCAAGGTTTTGGAGATGCTCGAGGATTCAGGGTGCGCCTCCGGCAACGTGGTACCGGTATTGCATCGATTCGGAGGAACCAGTGATGAGTTGATGACGCTGATTGCTCTTGGCGGCTGCATTTCTGTTCACCCACAAATGTTGGAAACCAAACGTGGGCGCGCTTACGTAGCCCAGGTACCAGCTGATCGGCTCCTGCTTGAGACAGATTTGCCACCGAGCCCATTCAGCACCACGGCCGGACTTGCGGCGAAGGAAACACTCGGGCTTGCACT
>JBHAQQ010000069.1:0-2926 GCA_041830435.1 Corynebacterium sp. | reverse complement strand
TTGTGGCTACCCGCCGCCCCACCACCCGGCAGCGCAGCCTCCGGGCTGAAGAACTTCGCCGCCATACCGGAGGACAGGCCAGCGGACTGCGTGCCGATCTCCACAGCCATCGTGCGATTCTGGGCCACCCCAAAGCCGAACAGCTTGCCCGTTACCCAACCCAGCACATAGCCAAACACATTGTGCAGAATCACCGCTACGAACACAATCAAACCAACCTTGGCCAGGTTCTCTGCGTTCTTCGCCACTGCGCCGAATACCACACCACCAATGCCCAGGATCGAAATCCATGGCAGGATCGGCAGGATGCGGTTCACGAAACCGTCAGCGACCAAACGAATCACCAGACCGCCAATAACCGGCAACAACACGGTTTGGCACAACGTCCAAGCCATGCCCTTGGCATCTACTGGGGTGGACTGGCCCGCCAGCAACAGCATCAAGATCGGGGTCATAATTGGTGACACCAACGTAGAAACCGAGGTCATCGCCACAGACAGCGCCACGTCACCACGGCACAGGTACGCAATCACGTTCGACGACGTACCACCCGGCACCGAACCCAACATCAGCAAACCAACTGCCAGCGCTGGGTTAAGTCCCAGGATCTTCGCCACGAACACCGCCAACAGCGGCATGATCACAAACTGCCCCACCACACCAATGAGGATAGGGATTGGGCGACGAGCAACCTCTTTGAAATCAGGAATGGTGAGGGTCAAACCCATACCAAACATGATGATCATCAAGAAGTAGGTGATATAGCCGGTGAGTGGCATGAATGGTTCCGGCTGCAGAAACGCCAAAATGGAGCCTGCCAGGATAAACAATGGGAATGCCAGCACCACAATCCGTGCGGATCGAGCTTCCTCTGGTTGGCTATTTGGGGCGATTACCTGATTTGCATCTGCGGACATAGCGAGGGCCTTACACTTTCACAGTGATCAAATGATTATCTACTTTGATGGTGGGCCTGTCAGGGGTGGCGACGGCCGCAAAGAAATCGCTGGGTAAGCTGAAATGAACGTAGCCCAAACTCCAACAACCACCAAAATGGGTGAACCAATCGGGGGGCACACGGGGGCAAGGCCATGGCAAAAGCCCACGAATGATCCAGCATTCGTGGGCTTTGCCGTGGCAGGTGCTCTGCCAAGGAAACGCGATGCATTACATCGTAGCTACATCGATCACCACTCGGAATCGGACATCACCGGCAACTACCCGGTCGTAAGCAGCATCTACTTCATCCGCTGAAATCACTTCCACCTGAGCACCCAAACCGTGCTCAGCGCAGAAGTTCAACATTTCCTGGGTTTCCTGGATGCCGCCAATATTGGAGCCGGTCAATACTTTGCCACCTTGGATGAGCGCCCCCATCGACACGGGAAGTTTCTCCGGTGGCAAACCAACCACACTCATCACTCCACGAGGCTTCAGCAACCGCAAGTACTTGTTGAGGTCATAACTTGCCGACACTGTGGAAAGCACATGGTCGAACTCACCGGCATGCTCGGTGAAGAAATCTGGTTCCGAGGTAGCCAGAACCCGGGTCGCACCTAGCGCCAGCGCATCAGCTTCCTTCGCCAGCGAACGGGACAATACCGTTACGTCCGCACCCAGCGCTGCAGCAATTTTCACACCCATATGGCCCAAACCACCCAAGCCAACAACGGCAACCTTATCCCCTGCCCCCACCTTCCAACGCGCCAACGGCGAATAAGAGGTAATGCCAGCACACAGCAACGGTGCCGCTTCATTGAAGTCCAGTTCCTCCGGGATGCTGCACAAGAACCGCTCATTCACCACGATCTTCTGCGCATACCCGCCTTGGGTGACCGTGCCGTCCACGTCCTGGGAGTTATAGGTACCCACTGCCCCACGGGAACAATCCTGTTCCTGGTGTGCCAGGCAGTGTTCACATTCTCCACAGGAGTTCACCAAACAGCCAACCCCCACCCGGTCGCCGACCTGCCACTTCGTGACATCCGCACCCACAGCGGAAACCACACCGGCAATCTCGTGGCCCACTGTCAATGGAAAATGTGCTTCTCCCCATTCGTTGCGAATGGTGTGAATATCCGAGTGGCAAATTCCAGCCGCCTTGATGTCAATAACAACATCATCTGGACGGGGATCTCGACGCTCGATCGTCACCACCTGAAATGGCGCATCGGGAGCGGTTTTCTGCAAGGCTTTCGTTGTGATCGTCATGCCACCACTGTACCGAACAGTCACGCCCCACGCCCCCACATGAGAGGCGCCACTGAAGTAAATGCTGTGTGCTTAGCCCACGGCGCTGGCAAGTACAGAAGCCAAGCGAGAACGATTCGACCAGCACCGGCCTTCTTGTTGCCTTCCCATTCCATGATGGCACCAACACCTGCTGCCTTTCCACTGTAGCTCTGGTTCATCTGTGGATCTAACTCCTGCCAAGGCGACCAAGCCTCCCACTTGTGAAGATCCCGAATGTGTTCCCGAATGACCGCTGCAGGTGCAGCAATGGTGGCACTACGAGACATAGAAAAAGTGTTAGATTTAGGCATTCGTATAGTATAAAACTGATCCCACGTAATAACCTACTCATTTGCGCACCGCAACCAGTCGCAGCGCCAGACATCGCGGTCATCCGTGACAATTCGCAGCCATTCGCGGCCGTACGTGACCATTCGCGGCCAATCGCAGCGGTTCGCAGCCGTTCGCCGCAATTCAATTCGTGACCATTCACGCAAGCCACTTCCTGAAGAAAACCATGAACAACAACACCGAAACCACCCCAGAAACAACCACCACCAACACCGCCTCGACTGCGGTTCGGAAACCCCTGTGGAAGCGGCGTCGAATCCTTATCCCCCTCATCACCCTGCTCATCCTCGCGCTGACCGCATACGGCGCAGCCCAGTTCTTCATCCACAAATCCCTGAACTCT
>JBHAQQ010000068.1:0-16770 GCA_041830435.1 Corynebacterium sp. | reverse complement strand
GGAAGCGATTAACGGTCGGTTGGAATTCCTACGCGGCATCGCCCTGGGATTCCGCAACCTCGACCACTACATATTGCGGTGCCTGATCCACGCCGCCAACATCCGACACAGAATCAATGCACTCTAAAACCGGAAGAGCCGCTAACCCCCAAACCTGCCTAACTAGGCTATCCAGCCGCCCTAACGCTTGTGGTACAAGGACTTCTTCTGGAACACCGGATCCGACGTGACCAGAACTCCCAAATTCCGGAAAATTCCCTCATCCACTGACCCCAAGATTGTAGTGGTGTGCACATCACACCCAGCGAGCGTACGTACCTGCTCCAACGCGCGCCGCGCCTCCGCGTTCTCTCCAGCAGAAACGCTCAACGCAATCAGCACTTCATCAGTATGCAGTCGCGGATTCTGCGAACCCAAATGAACCGTCTTCAACGTTTGAATGGGTTCGATTGATTCTGGGGAAAGGAGGTGAATATCGTCGTCGATCCCGGCCAGTGTCTTCAACGCGTTCAGCAGCATCGCCGCCGAGCAGCCCAGCAACGGCGAAGTACGACCCGTAACCACCCGACCATCCGGCAACTGAATCGCACACCCAGGCTCACCAGTCGCCTCAGCCACCGTCCGGGCTGCCGCCACCACCTTCCGGTCTGTAGGGCGAATCCCCGCCTTCGACATCACCACCGCCGCGCGATCCGACTGTGTGGAATCCAACCCCGCCCGCGCTTCATCGACCTGCGCCTTGAAGTAGCGTCGGATGATCTCTTGTTTCGACGCCTCACGACAAACCTCATCATCCACAATGCAGAAGCCAGCCATATTCACGCCCATATCCGTCGGAGATTCATACGGGCTAGCACCCCCACCAAGCCGCTCCAACAACGCCTTCAACAGTGGAAACGCCTCCACATCGCGGTTGTAATTCACCGTCTGCTCACCGTAGGCAGACAAGTGGAAATGATCAATAACATTCGCATCATTCAAATCAACAGTCGCCGCCTCATAGGCAAGATTGACCGGATGCTCCAACGGCAAATTCCAAATAGGGAACGTCTCAAATTTTGCGTACCCAGCCTGCAAACCACGCTGATGAGCGCCATAAATCTGGCTCAAGCAGGTCGCCAACTTTCCGGAACCAGGTCCAGGGGCAGTAACCACCACAAGATCTCTGGTGACTTCGGCGTACTCATTGAGTCCCAGACCGGCGTCGGAAACAATGGTGTCCACGTCAGTCGGGTAACCAGGGATCACACGGTGGCGCGCAACCCGCACCCCCAAACGTTCCAAACGCTCACGAAACGCAGACGCCAAACGATTATCATCCTCCACCTGCGTCAACACCACATGTTCCACCAAGAAACCCCGTTCGCGGAACACATCAATCAACCGAAGAACGTCATCCTCATAAGAAATACCCAGGTCAGCGCGCATCTTATTACGCTCCAAATCCTTGGCATTCAAACAAATCAGAATCTCAACCTCATCCCGAATCTGCTCCAACATGCGGATCTTATTGTCGGGAGTGAAACCAGGCAGAATACGCGAAGCATGGAGATCATCGAACAGCTTCCCACCCATTTCCAGATACAGCGTGCCCCCACTGCCGGCAATCTGCTCGCGACGTTTCTGAATTTCCTGAGACTGACGAGCGATATACGCTTCCGGATCAAATCCATGCTTCGGTTCCATGGAATTCCATTATGGCACACAAACCAATCACACCGCCTAAAATCCAAGGTGAACCTGATGCAAAGCGGTGCACCTGATGGATAGGACGGAACAACTATGAGCCAAAACAACATCAACGTGGCAATTAACGAGCGAGGAATTGCCATCGTCACGCTCGACCGAGCGGACAAACTCAACGCCATCACCATCCCCATGCTGCAAGAAATGCAGCGGGTAGCGCGAAAACTCCAAACCAACCCGACCGTCCGCGCAATCGTGCTCCACGGCGAGGGCAACGCCTTCAGCTCCGGCCTGGACTTCGCTGACGTGCAAGAAGACAAATTGGCAATCCCTAAACACTTCGTACCGCGGCCATGGCGAGGTACCAACACATTTCAAGAAGGGCCATGGTGTTGGCGTCGGGTGGACGTGCCGGTCATTGCCGCGATCGAAGGGTACTGCCTGGGAGCGGGACTGCAAATTGCGCTGGCGGCGGATTACCGCTTCACCACCGCAGAAGCGAAATGGTCCATCCTCGAAGCCAAATGGGGGCTCGTGCCAGACATGTCGGGGCTCGCAGCGATGCGGCAAGTGGTGCGCGGCGACATCCTGAAGCGGTTGTGCATGACCGCCGAAATGTTCACGGGCGAACAGGCCGTGGCGTGGGGAATTGCGAGCGAAGTTTCGGCGAATCCGCTGGAATCGGCGTTGGAGCTGGCGGAGCGCATCGCGGATCGTTCACCAGATGCAGTTGCCAACGCGAAGAAACTGGTCGATGAAACTTGGACGACAGGTTTGCGAGCCACGTTCTTCTACGAACGGATCCGGCAAATGCCGCTGCTGGTGAGTGCGAATGCTGCGGTTTCCCGGAAGCGTGCCGCGGTGAAGGGCGCTGCGAATGGTGAGGCGACTGGTGCGGCTGGCGGTGAGCTGCCTGCGTATCGGCCGCGGCGGAAGCGCATCCTGGGGATTTAAGGGCGCAGGGTGCCCAGCGTCGGTGCGTGCAGCATGCGATTCAAGCAATAACCGGCTGATTCTAGGGGTTGTGGAAACACATCCTATGTTTCGGTTGATTATGGTAGCCGCGCCATTCTCTCGGCTGGAGTGTCGAAGTCGAGTGTTTTCCGAGGACGTCTGCTTAGTTGCATCGCGAGGACAGAATGCCGCAGAACGCTGGAAAGACCGCGACAGCGAATACACGCAGAATCAGCTAGAAAAGCTTGGAAAGACGCAGAAGCGTAAGAAATTTGAAGGCAAGAGCAACCGGCAGAAGGTTGCTCACTTTGTGACGTCATACTGGATGGAGACTGACTCTCTCCCCAGCTGGGGAGAGATACAAAGTGAAACTGGACTCTCTAGAGCGACAGTTGCTCGCCATATGTCTGCCCTGAAGCATCAGGGAGAACTCCCGGATAAATAGGGGTCTCACACCGTAAGCAATACACGGTTCCCCTGCCCTTCTTAGGGCAGTTAGCTTTTAGAGAAACCACTCATCCACAGGAGGCTGCTGATGCTAACCTTTCCGACCTGTCAGGAACTGGCTACGAGGTTTGGACTGACCCCTTGGAGATCCGTTGCATAGAGGATGGATGGAACCAGCTGGTGAGTGGGAGAGTTCTCCAGCGCATGCCCATGCATGCGTGAAGTTGGCCGAGGGGCGCACACTGTTGCAATGGTTTGTGTACAAGCTCGTGGAGGCGGAGATGCGTGAGGTGAGCTAGTTATTAGCTCCAGCATGGTGTCTTAGGGGATAAGAAATGCTGGTTTTGCCGATGGCAGGGCTGCGTGTTCGCTGCCCTGCCATCGGTTAGGCGGTGTGATTAGTTCTTGGGCTACTCTACATGATTGCTGTGGCAGTATCTACGTTATGAAATCAGTCACGAGGGACACGATAGTTGGCGCCCTAGGGGCAGCTCGGATGGCCCCATATCTTTCTGCTGCAGACGGCAACAAGAAAAGGGCTCTTGCGCTGTATCGGTGGAGTGTCGAGTTGGGGGCATCTGTTCAAGAAACACTCGGTATTACTGAGGTGCTTGTTCGGAATGCGATGGATAAACAGTTGCAGGAGTGGAACCGTCGGGAAACCGAAAATCCTAGTTGGCTTCTCGAAGCTCCAGCTCCCCCTTTGCGAGGGCTTACTCAAGGTAAGCGACGAGAGGCGTTGAGGCGAGCGCGGAAGTCTGCGGGCAATCGTTCCATACATCATCCTCGCTATGGAGCTGAGATTACGCATGATGATGCTTTGGCGAACACGATGTTTGGGATGTGGAAAGACATTCTCCCGAACCATGATCCAGATGCTGAACCGGAGAAGAGGGAGAATAGGAATCGTGTCCGGATGTGGGAAGAAGCGCTAGAAGCAGCGTTTCCGTATGAAGTAGATCCGGATGGTCACACGACGTACTGGAGAGTGGCTCACCTTCATCTGCTGCGTAATCGAGTATCACACATGGATAGTTTGCTCAACGTTGACGTTCTCGATGTGATTGGTGATGCATTTTTGCTGGTGGGGAGCATAGATCCAGTTCTTGAACAGTGGCTCACGGGCACGAGTACCGTCAAGAAAATTTACTCGTCCCGTCCCCACTAGAAAGAGGAAAGGCCTACAGGCGCAAATTGTCCTGTAGACCTTTCCTCACTCATAGCGAGGGACCTTGTCCTCACTTTCTCCACCTTCATTATACTCTTGGAAAGGTTCAACGCAAGTTACCCTAAGGCCAAACATCGCTCTGGTAGACGGTGTTCGCAGTGTAAAGGACGTATTGAGAGATTCGCGCAGGTTTAGGTAACAGGCGGCTTTAGGTAGTGTGTGCTGTCTGATTGGCCATCCAGGACGCCATTTCGACCAATGCTCTAGGTCTGTGCAGCTACTAGCCATTTGACGATTGTGCACTGATCCAGTTTGGCACTAGAACATATGCTCCCCGTGGGGGGATAATGGCTGTATAAAAATTGATAAGTATGAAGTGTGAGGAGAACGCAGTGCCAGGCAAAAATGTTCATCAGTCGTGGGATAGTGAACGTCAGCAGTGGAAGATTAGGAGAGAAGGAGCCTCCCGAGCTTCTAGCTATCGAGATTCAGAAGCTGAGGCTCGGCAGTGGAGTCAGAAGCTCGCTAAAGACAGTGAAGTGAGTGGATAAAGCATCGTAAGGATGACGGCCGTATCCATCAGCGCAATTCATATGGTGACGATCCTTTCCCTCCCCGCGGTTAAGTCATGTGATTGAGGCAAAGAAGCTACTGTTTCCATTTCGAGCAGCCTGGGGAAGATTGTATGAAGTTTGATGATGTGGCTGGAGCATCCTTCCGGGCGGAAGAAAGACATTGAAGAGACTTAATTTTCCCATTAGACGTAGTGATGGGCAGCTTGAAAGCTACTGTCTTGCCCCTCTTTTCATCCCTCCGAAAGGTTCTATTTATGCGTTTGAAGACAGCTTTAATCCTCCCTCTAGCTATTTCTACCGCTCTCGTCGCATTCCCTGTCGCTACGGCCGGAGCAGCTCCTGCTACGCAGGAGGGGGAGTGCGTCGAGACTCACCAGGTTTCCACTACTCCCGGTGCAGTACGAGAGACTGTTTCGGAAAATGACCTCAAACAAATCAATGAGGATATCGAGTCCGCGGGTGGTTTCCCCTTGCCGGCGGGAACAGTTGAGTACGGGTTCAACGCTAATGGTGACGCAGTAGCTATTGACTCCAATGGTCGGAAAACAGTCTTGTCTTCAGCAAAGAAGATGGATGCTGAGCTGAATTCAGAACCAGTCCAGACTAGGGCCGCAAAGGCACAAGACGATAAGGGAGTTCTTAGCGCAATTGCCGCAACCATTGCTGGTTGTGCAGGTGGCGCCCTTGCCACTTACATGGGGTGGTAAAACATGCGCAAGGTGGTAACGATTTGCGGATTTTTGGTGGCACTTGGCATATTTCGTTTTTATACTGATATGGCTTGGTTCCCTTCTGTGTACTTTGCAGGCATCGCTGGGCTTATCGCAGGTGTAGCTCTGACAGAATCTGGGCGGCAGGCAGCCCGTCGAATTGTGCATAACCTTCCTCGGGGATGGTCCTAGCTCCAAGTGCCTTGATTGAATCAAGGTGGGGTGCAAAACACTCGCACTATGAAAAAGTTGGTGGGCTCACTCGAGCACTAAGCGGCGTGGATGATGCTGAAGCACAGATACTCACCCGAACAGATCTCTGGACGGTTGCGTAAGGAATATCCAAAAGATGACACTATGTATGTGAGTCCCGAAACCATTTACCAATCGTTGTTTTTCCTGGCTAGAGGCGAGCTGAAGAAAGAAATTGCAGTGGCGCTGCGCCGCGGTCAGACACAACGCTAACCTCGTGGCCAGCGTGTACCGCGTAAGCGTTTTGTTGATCCGATAGTGATGATTTCCGACCGTCCAGCAGAAGTGGAGGATCGAGCTGTACCCGGTCATTGGGAAGGCGATCTCATTCTAGGAAAAGGGAAACAACTCAGCAATCGGAACTCTCGTCGAACGCACCACACGGTACGAAATGCTCTCACCAAAGCCGTCGGCACGTTGCCTGCACCTCTCAAAGGCTCACTGACCTGGGATCAAGGCAGTGAAATGGCAGGGCATAAAGCCTTTTCCATCGCTACCGACTGCCCAGTGTATTTCTGCGATCCTGGCTCACCCTGGCAGAGAGGATCAAACGAGAACACTAATGGACTGTTACGCCAGTACTTCCCCAAACGAACGGATCTTAGCGTCTACTCCGAACAAGACCTTGAATTCGTTGCGATGGAACTAAACAGAGGTCCTCGGAAAACACTCGACTACGACACGCCAGCCGAGAGAATGGCGCGGCTACTACAATCAACCGAAACATAGGATGTGTTTCCACGACCGTTAGAATCCGCCGACCAGCACAGATACAACAAAACCCCCGGTAAACAGTTACCAGGGGAAATGTATCTTGTGGAGGATAGGGGATTTGAACCCCTGAGGGATGTAACTCCCGCACGCGTTCCAGGCGTGTGACATAGGCCGCTAGTCGAATCCTCCATGCAGAATCGAAATTCTGCGTGCGACTCTCTGCTCCAAATGGAGTAGAACGTCCTTGAAAGACCATACCGGAGACGTATGTGTTTGGGCAAATTATTGGATATGCAGGCGAAAGTTGCGCTCCTGAGCTTCGAATTGCCGTGTAATACGGTTGTCGACTAGGGTGAAAGGTGGATTCCGCGCGGCGTGTATCCTGTGAACTCCCCCAGGGCAGGAATGCAGCAAGGGTAAACGGGCTCTGACGGGTGCGCGGGGTCCTTTTTGTTTGCCTAAATGTGCTTGGATTCTAGGGGTCGTTGCAACAATGATGGTTAGTTAGGTGTGATGCTACCTGTTTGTTGGAGTGCTTGGGCCATGACTTCTGCAGGTGTTAGCCAGCCAAGCGCTTTGCGTGGCTTATGGTTGTGGATGTTGGCGATGATTTCAAGGTCCTCACGGCTGTAGACGGAAAGGTCTGAGCTTTTAGGAAGATTGCGCCGTAGCCTGCCGTTGGTATTTTCGTTGCTTCCCCTTTCCCATGGTGAACCCGGGTGGCAGAAGTAAATGGGGATATTCGTTGCCATAGTAAAAGCCTTATGCCCTGCCATTTCGCTGCCTTGGTCCCAGGTAATAGATGACCAGATTGATTCATCCATACTGGCGACAGTCTCACGTAGTGCACGAAGCACTTCATCACTGGTGTGACGGCCAGGCAGATGGCCTAATACGACGAACCTGCTGACACGTTCTACCAGTGTTATTACAGCTGAGCGGTTGTTTTTGCCCATTATTAGATCGCCTTCCCAGTGGCCTGGGAGGATGCGTTGTTCAATTTCTTCAGGCCGGTCATCAATGAGGATCATGTCATCGACAAACCGCTTCTGTGCGGGCGTTTCAACCCGTGGCTGACGTTTTTTACGTTTTTTCCTGCCGGTGGGCAATTCCAGGCCAAGATCTTTCAGTCTGCCTTTGGACTCTAGGTAGAACGCGTCGTAAATGGTTTCGTGGCTAATGCGCATGTCCTCATCATCAGGATGGTCTGTGGGAAGTCTATTGGCGATTTCCTCTGGTGACCATTGTGCCCTGAGCTTGTCGCACACATAGTTCCATAGGCGCTTGTTTTCCAGCAATTTCGGTATTTTTGGTCGAAGTCTACGCGCGCAGGCTTTTAGCTGTGCTGTTTCTGCCCGATATGGACCTTCAGCACTGTGATTGCGGTCAACCTCCCGCTTGATTGTCGACGCAGATCGGCCAAGTACGTCACCGATGTAACGATAGGACCTACACTCCCGGAGTAAGTCAGCGATGACAACTCGGTCTTCAAATGATAGGTAACGGGCGCTAATGCGCTTATATGGGTCCACACCTGCAGGAAGCCGTGGGGCAGCAAGCCGACCCGATGCAATGACATCGGTGCGTTGACGAAGTGCGGTCATAAGCCTGTTATATGTGGCAGCATCACCTCCTACGGGAATAAACTCGCGTCGTGGCCCTTGTGTTTTAATCACGCCTCGTTCAAAATCACTGGCCAGGCGAATGCCTAACCCTAGGATGCGGATAGCATCACGTTTGCTGTGGTTGGCCAGGCGAAGGCGTAGGTACTCTACCCGACGCTGGGTTTGGCAGACCGCGCGCTGGTGTCTACTCAATGGGATATGGCATCCCGCTTCGATAGCAATGGTGTAGCCTGCAGTAATGCCAAGCCCACACCGTCTGGCAGCATCGTGGACCGAAGCACCATTGGTGACAAGCTTTACTAGCTGTTTGGCTTTGGCACTGTGATGGTCAATAGGCTGCTTATTGCTTGGGGTTAACAGTGCAGTGGCATGGCAGAAGTTCAGTGCATGCCGGTAATGGCACCCAAGCACCGCAGCAGCGGCTCTGACACTTTGCCCACTGCCGACTAAAGCAGTTAACGCCGCGCGGTCGGATTCAGATAACGAATGAAACGGGCCAATCTTCACGGTCACAACACCTTCCCTAAGGGCTAGTGTTGCAACGACCCCCTGAACTTAAGGTGTGTTTCTATCTTTCAAATTCTTGCTGCAAACTTTCTAACTCTTCGATTCTCGCATTTTCGGGCAAATCTTCTAGAAAATTAGCTTCGCTATCGGAGCGGACATGGAGGGGTTTTCGCAAGCCCAAACGATTACTGACTGAATGTCACCTTGACCTGTGTGTTCGTAGTCTTGCCAAGGTTGTGACAGGCGTACTGAAAAGGGTGTGGGGCGGGAGGGATCTGAACGAACTTTCGTAGTGCTACTTGAAAAAGTTTTTGAAAAGTGTCACCTATCACTAGCCAGGTCGTTATAGTGAGTCTTGTAACAAAGCGACATCGCTTTGCGAGGGAGCTGCGTTACAGCGATGAGGTACCAATCACTGTCTGCTGACGGGCTCTGGCCAATCAGCGCTGATAGTTGATTGGTTAGGACTGGAAACGTCGGCACAAAGGGGGCTGAAGGTTCCAATCCGCCTCGTGTGGATGCAAGGTAGAGCTCGCCTCAGCATTCATGATCGCGGGGGTTCCCCCTGACATGGTCCAGCCATTGCGATCACCATTCGCGAGGATCGTGGCAGTAGTGGCCCGACAGAGATTCTTCGAGTCGCATGTTTCGTGAACAGCGAAAAGCACGTAGATGAGTTGAATCGGCCACATAAGGCGGTAGTACCTCTTCCTCATCCGAGGGGCTGGGGGAGGACACGCAATGGGGATTGCGTGTTGAGTGAATAGCTGCCGTAAACACGCAGTGGAGTAAGAGGTACTGCGAGAGGGCAAGAGGGCCACCAATCCTCTTGTCCCTTTCGCGTGTTTGAGGTGAATAGGTCGCAACCCGGCGGGTTGGAAAAGGGTGGGAATACGCGGCAAGAGCACGGCCCAAGTTTCCGGAGCGAGATTGCGGCAATACCGTCTGTAGGGTGTGTGCTCTACACTGAAGGAAGAAAATTTTTTACAAATATTTTCACGAACTATTTCAAAACACTGTCACGCATTTTGTGATGCCAATTTGGGCAAGTAATGGAGGTAAACATGTCTGCGTTGAATGGTGCGCCTGCAGGAATTCGCGTTGCCAATCTCGACCGCGAAAAGCTCCTGGGAGCCAAGCAGCAGATCATCGAAGCGTACGAAGAGTTCAAGGCGCGGGGCTTGGCCTTGGACCTGACGCGCGGTAAGCCTTCATCTGAACAGCTTGATTTTGCTAACGCATTGCTCTCCATGCCGGGTGAAAATTACCGAACCCCTGGTGGTGTTGATACCCGCAATTACGGTGTGTTGGAAGGCATCGAGGAGATTCGCGCCTTGTGGGCCGATGTCTTGGGCGTAGATCCGGCGTCGACAATTGCGAGTGATGCGTCCAGCTTGAACATTGAATTTGACCTGATTAGCTGGGCCTTCACGTTCGGTACGAACGATTCACCGCAGCCATGGTCCGCAGAGGCGGGCGCTTTGAAGTGGCTGTGTCCAGTGCCGGGGTACGACCGTCACCACACCATTACGGAACAATTCGGGTTCGAGATGGTGCCCGTGCCAATGACCGCGGACGGAGTGGACGTTGAAGCAGTCCGCGAGCTGGTGAAAGACCCTGCAGTTAAGGGCATGTGGGCTGTCCCAATGTATTCGAATCCGACCGGTGTAACCTTCTCGCGGGAAGTGACGGAAGCGCTGGCAGCGATGGAAACCGCCGCCCCGGATTTCCGCATCATGTGGGATAACGCGTATGCCGTGCACGTGCTCGGTGAGGAATTTCCAGAAATTCTCGACGTCGTATCGATTGCAGCTGCGGCAGGGAACCCAAACCGGTTTTGGGCATTGAGCTCGACGTCGAAGATTACGTTGGCCGGTGCGGGCGTGGCATTTCTCACGACCTCTGCTGAAAACCTGGACTGGTACCTCAAGATTGCCAACGTGCGCGGAATTGGCCCGAACAAGGTCAACCAGCTGGCTCACCTGCAATTCTTTGGCAACGCTGACGGAGTTCGGGACCACATGCGCAAGCACGCTGCATCGCTCGCCCCGAAATTCGACGCCGTACTGCGGATTCTCGACAGCCGCCTAGGCGAATATTGTGTCGCGCAGTGGACCTCCCCAGAAGGTGGCTACTTTATTAGCGTCGATGTGGTTGATGGCACAGCCTCGCGAGTCGTGGCGCTGGCTAAGGAAGCCGGAGTGGCCCTGACCGCAGCTGGATCAACATTCCCGCTCAAAGCAGATCCAAACGACCGCAACCTGCGTCTGGCGCCATCGATGCCACCACTGGAGCAAGTAGAAGTTGCCATGGATGGATTCGCAACGTGTGTCCTGCTCGCAGCAGTAGAGGCGCTGGAGGCCTAGCCATTAACACTGAAGAGACGTTGCTGTGGAGCCAGGGGTTGCTACCTGGTGAAAAGGTAGTTGTGACTCGTCAGGTGAATGAGTCATTCCCCGCCTTTACGATCGTCGTTGCCCACCTCGAAGGCGCACAACGTGAAACCGTCTCCATGACGGTAGACGCCAGCCGGGTAGACACCCTCCTGCAAACCGAGGACGGTGAAGACCTCCGGGTAGAGCTGCTCCTTGCACACGAAGGCCACGAAGGTGTGGGTGCCGACCTCTTGGCCGTCGCCGCCACACTCATCGCGGAAGACCCACAGCACCGCTCACCGCAACCAGGACTACTCCTACCTGGACTCGCCGGACATGTCGACGGCTCCATCACCGCGAAGCACGCAGCCTTTGTGGTGCCATTCGTATGGGCAGAAGACGGCGTACCGCACGTCAAAGAAGGCGCCGAAGGAACTCATCCAGGGCGCATGACCGTGCCCCTGCAAATGGTCCTCCTCACCGACGAAGAATTTGCCATCGCAGACGAACACGGCCTCGACGCCGTGCAACAGCACGTAGTTGCCAACAGCATCAACATTCATGACCTGTGGAGGGCAGGATAGTGGCACTGTACCGGAAGTATCGCCCAGCGTCATTCGCCGAAGTCGTAGGCCAAGAACACGTCACCGGCCCACTATCCACCGCAATCGACAGCGGTCGTATCAACCACGCATATCTCTTCTCCGGGCCACGCGGCTGCGGTAAAACATCCTCAGCTCGTATCCTGGCCCGATCGCTGAACTGCGCACAAGGACCCACCTCCACACCATGTGGCGAATGCAATTCATGCAAAGCCCTAGCACCAGGTGGAACCGGGCACATGGACGTCCTGGAAATGGACGCCGCGACCCACAACGGCATCGACGACATGCGTGAACTTCGCGAAACTGCATACTTCGCACCAGCAGAGTCCCGCTACCGCGTCATCATTCTCGACGAGGCCCACCAAATCTCCTCAGCCGGTTTCAACGCGCTCCTCAAAATCGTCGAAGAACCACCAGAGCACCTCATCTTCATCTTCGCCACCACTGAGCCAGACAAAATGCTGGCCACTATCCGCTCCCGCACACACAACTACCCATTCCGACTCCTCGCGCCACCAGACATGCGGATGCTACTCAAACGCGTCATGGATGACGAAGGCGTGCCAGTAGAAGACGCCGTCTACTCCCTCGTTGCCCAAATGGGCGGCGGCTCCCCGCGTGACTCCCTATCCATCATGGACCAACTGCTGTCCGGATCAGGACCAGACGGCATCACCTACGAGCGCGCACGATCAGCGCTGGGCGTCACCGATGCCACCCTCATCAATGGCGCAGTCGGCGCCATGATCGCGCAAGATCGCGCAGCGCTATTCCAAGTTGTCGACGAAGTCATCGAAAGTGGATACGACCCACGACGATTCACAGCCGACCTGCTGAACCACCTCCGCGACCTCATGCTGGTACAAGCCATCCCAGACGCAGTGGAACGCGGACTCGTCAACGTATCCGGCGACACCGCCGACGTACTGCTCGAACAGGCCTCAACCATTGGTGAAGTGCAACTCACACGCAGTGCAGACCTCGTCAACCAAGCACTACTCGACATGCGCGGAGCTACGTCGCCCCGGCTCCTGCTGGAAATTCTTTGTGCCCGCCTGGCGCTACCAAGCGCAGGCCTGACCATCGAAGCACTCGCCCAACGGCTCGAAACACTCGAACGAAACGGTGGAGCAACCACAGCAAACCCAGGTGGCGCGACAGGCGGCAACCCAGGCATCGCCACCAGCACCAATAAGCCAGGTTACCCGGCAGCCACCGCACATGACACAGACGCAGTCCGCGACCCTGCCCGCGGCGTAGCCCTCCAAGAAAAGTGGAAAGCTAAGCGAGCAGCAAAAGCCCAAGAGCCAGCGCCTGACCAACCACCAGCGCCAGCCTCAGCGGCGGAGCCAGCTCAGGCAACCGTGCCTGCACAGAAATCGGCACCAGCCCCAGTATCGACGCCTGCACCAGCCCCGGAACCATCTCAGGATTCGGCTGCTGATCCGACCGCAGCACAAGCACCAGCAACTGCAACCAATGCACCAGCGGAAACCAACCGCATCGAGGAAGCACGCGCTGCCCGGGCAATCATGGACCGCAACCGCAAGCAAGCACCACAAACAAGTGCCAACCCGGGGCCCGCACAACCCCAGCCGCAGCAAACCGCAACCCAACCGGCGGAAACTGCGAACGGAGGTGGCGCCGATAATCAACCCGACGCGGGCAACGAGAAATGGGCGAACATCCTCCACACCCTCAAAACCGAACACCCAGAAATCTGGATCGCAGCCCGGACCGCAACATACCGCCAAACAGCGGAAAGTGCGGGAGAGTTTGCCATCACTCACGCAACCCGTGGGCTGGCAATGTTCCTTGCGCGCGCAGAAAATCTCACAGCAATTGAGGCACAACTCGACGGGCAACGCCTCGTCATCTACGTCGGCGACGAGAAAATCACCACCACCGCCGCACCACAACCAAGCGCACCGCAACAAACCACACCGCAACCAAGCAAACAACAGCCAACCACAAACACCGCCAGCCAACGCCCAACCTCAGCACTCGAGCAAGCACGGGCAATGGACGCTGCGCTGCGAGCAAAAGCACAAGCACAACCAGCAACGCAGGCAAAACCGCGCCCCGCGAACCCAGCCGCGAACCAGCCGGCCAACCAACCAGCAAACCAGTCGTCGGACCAATGGGACGACATCCCACTACCGGAAGCCCCAACCGATGAAGGCCCCGGCCCAGACGAATGGGAAATCGAAGACTACCAAGACCAACTCAACCAAGGTCCAGGACAAGAAGACCATCGCCGCCCAATGGACATCATCGGCGAGATGATCGACACGCACCTCGGCGGCAAACCAATCAAGTAGCGCAAAGCAATCAAGTAGACTCAAACACGAACCCGCCAAACCACTGGCAAACGAAAGGAACACAATGAACCAGCCAGATATGCAAGCAATCATGCAGCAAGCACAACAAATGCAGGCGCAGCTCCAAGAAGCACAACAAGAAATTCTGAACTCCACCGTCACCGGCGAAGCAGGAAACGGCCTCGTAAAGCTCGAACTCTCCGGCAACGGCCAAGTAAACAGCCTCACCATCGACCCACAAGTAGTCGACCCAAATGACGTAGAGACCCTCCAAGACCTCGTCATCGGCGCCTTCGTCCAAGCCAACCAAAACCTCACCGCACTGGCAGAATCCAAGATGGCGCCACTGCAACAAGGCCTCGGCGGATTCGGCTTCTAAACCCGCCAACACACAACAAACACACACTCGAAGCCGCCGGCACAACCGGTGGCTTCACCCATTCCAACCACCCATTCCAACCACCCATTCCAACCACACAGCAGGACAACCCATGTTCGAAGGTCCACTCCAGGACGTCATAGACGAATTCTCCCGACTGCCAGGCATAGGGCCAAAAAGCGCGCAACGCATCGCCCTGCACCTCCTCACGGTCGAATCGCAAGACATCGAACGCATCCAAAACGCACTCGGCAACCTCCAAAACGGCATCGCCTTCTGCAGAATCTGCAAAAACATCAGCCAAGAAGAAACCTGCCGCATCTGCGCCGATAGCACCCGAGACACCACCGTCATCTGTGTCGTAGAAGAATCCAAAGACATCCAAGTCATCGAACGAACCGCAGAATACCGCGGGCGCTACCACGTCCTCGGCGGCGCACTCGACCCACTCAACGGCATCGGGCCAAAAGAACTCAACATCACCACCCTCCTCCAACGCATCGGCGGCACACTCGCCGACGTAACCTGGGCAAACGGCGAAACCGCACCACCACCAACCATCGAAGAAGTCATCATCGCCACCGACCCAAACACCGAAGGCGAAGCCACCGCAAGCTACCTCGCCCGCCTCCTCAAAGACTTCCCAGGCCTCCGCATCACCCGCCTCGCCAGCGGCATACCAATGGGCGGCGACCTCGAATTCGTCGACGACCTCACCCTCTCCCGCGCCTTCGCAGGCCGCACCGAACTCAACTAAACCACGGACAAACCCCACCCCAGATCACGGAAAAACCCCACCCCGACGCCAGTCCCGGCAGCACCGATAGAAAATCAGCCAAAACACTTCACGGAAGCGAATCTGCTGCTATACACTCACTTTGGGTTATATCGACCGCTGAGTAACAAGAGGAAGGGACGTCCCCACATGAAACTCCTGAGCTTGCAAGGAACTAAGCCACGCGCGAAAGCTCGCACCGCCATGCTCGCAGCAGCCACCGCAACAGCACTCGCAACCGGCGCACTCGCAGCACCAGCCGCACAAGCAGGCACCGTAACAATCACCGACGGAACCTGCCACTTCACCTACGACGCAGCAGACCGCAAAGCCATCGACGAAGGCATCAAAGACCTCGGAGTGAAGCTCGAAGAAGTCCTCAGCGCACAAAACGCACACACCGCCAAGCTCTACAAAGAGATCCACGCGGCAGACCAATTCACCAAAGTAGCCAAGCGCATCGAACTACAAGCACACCTCCACAACCTTGGACACAGCTTCCCATTCGCCGCATTGGCAGCCTATGGATTCGACTTCCGCCACCCGGACTTCCCAGCTCAGCTGGACCAAGCAGAAGCTAAGAAGTCCATGCTGCAATACGCCGGCAACGAGTTGATGTTCGAACTCTACGTCATGCAGGGCTTCAAGTTCTTCGAGAACTTCACCGGCGAAAACCCGAAGGACCGCAACGCGCTGCAAAGTGCCCTCAACAAGTCCACCTACAAGAACGTCCTGCGCAACTACGCAAAGCTATACCAAGCTTGCGCTGATGGAAAGGAACAACAAGTAGGTTTGGGAGACACCAACCCAGTAGGTGAAATCATCGACGGCTCCTTGAGCGGCTCCCTCGGAAACCAAAGCGCAGGGCTGTCATCTGAAGCAGAAAACGGCACCAACCCGGGCCTCATCGCTGGCATCGTAGCGCTCCTGGCAGTGCTCATCGGTGGCCTGGCTGCTGCAGCTCCGCAAATCATCGCAGCGCTGCAGCGCTAAACCCTAACGAACTCGAGGTCGCCTAACGAAGCCGCTCCTGGCGAAGTTTCGTGACCTCGAGATTCAACTGTTCCGCCTGCGGGTGAGTAAACTCCGGCAACGCATCCACCCCAATACCCATCGCCTCAGCAAGCAACGCATCCGCCAACTGTGGATTTCGTGCCAACACCGGCCCATGCATATACGTTGCTACAAGCGACCCCTGAATCGCTCCCTCAAACGGGACTTGCTGAGATGCCTCATCGTCAGTATTACCCACACCACGCGTCACCCGACCCAGTGGTTGTGCATCCTGTCCCAGGATCGTGGAACCCTGGTGGTTAGCGAAGCCCGTCAATGGTTCAGTGATCTGCGCACGGATGCGCTCTGCTGGACTCAACGCTGCATGGGCTTCTAGAGCCGGCGCACTGCCGTTCCAAGCGGTGGAAGCCAGCTCCCCAATCATGCGCTTCTTCAAGGAACCAGTGGTTGCGTCGAGTAGACCCAGGCCATCAACCATGCGGCCACTAGCACGAAACGACTCACCGAAAATCTGCAGTCCGGCGCAAATTGCCAGGATTGGGCGACCCGCTGCGGCAGCTTGGGCAATACCACCGTCTGCAATGAGGTGCTCTGCGGCAAGAATCTGCGCCACGTCCTCGCCACCACCCACCGTGTAAATATCTAGCCCGGTCGGTACTGGCT